>CAZYJP010000281.1:0-3705 GCA_964647795.1 uncultured Thermodesulfobacteriota bacterium | reverse complement strand
CCGGATGCCTGGCGAGCTCCGCGGGGGAGGCCTGTCCCAGTGCCGCCCAGTCCTCGCCGTAGTGAGTCCAGAGGTGTCTGCCCACGTCGAGGGCCGAGTGCCCCTGCCCCCCGTCCCCGGTCCGCAGCAGGATGGCGATGAGCTCGGCAGGGCCCAAAGCGGCGGGCCCCCGGAGAGAGAGCTTCTCGCGAGGCCGCTCCTCCCGGGGCCAGGTCTTGATCCCCCTGCGTGGCTCCCCCATGCGAACCCCCCGGCGGTGGGCGTCGGTGCAAGGATTGTAGAGATCGTGCGGAGAGAGTGTCAAACGGGATCGCGGCCTATCAGGCCCGCGAGAGCCGCAGCGTACACTTCTTTCAGAGGGATGCCCGTCCTCTGGGCGATCTCCCGGCAGTCCTCGAACTCCGGGGCTCGGTTCACGGCTCTCCCGTCCAACACGCCGACCTTGATTCGCACCGTTCCCCAGGGGGTGAGGGCTTCTTCCCAGTGCCGGTCCAGGGGGACGCGGTCCACTGTCAGGGAGCGCACACCCAAGGTGGAGGAATGGCGAAAGATCGCTTCCTGCACCTGTCCCGCGGTGTCCTCACGACACAGGGCGGAGAGCAGGTGAGCCGGGCGGCCCTTCTTCATGAGGATCGGGGTGAGCCACGCGTCCATCGCCCCGGCTTCGAGACAGGCCGTCGGCAGGGTCGCCAGTACCTCCGGCGTCAGGTCGTCGAGGTTCGCTTCCAACACCCGGAGGGACTCGTGCCCGGGCCGGGTGGGAGGCCGATCGCCGAGCAGAAGGCGCAGGCAGTTGGCGCGGCCCGGCAGCTCCTCGGCGCCGAACCCGGCGGCAGCGGAACGGAGCACCATCGCAGGAGGCGGCCCGAAGGAGTCCGAAAGCGTTCGCGCCAGGGCTGCACCGGCCGGGGTCACCAGTTCTTGTTCCAGGTCGAGGCCCACCGTAGGGAGCCCCGCGAGCAGGGTGAGGGTTGCCGGCGCAGGGCAGGGCTGGCGGGCATGGGCGCTGCGAAAGGCCCCCCTGCCCAGGGGAAGGGGGGCACAGGAGACCGAGGAGATCCCCAGGTGCTCCAGGGCGAGACATGCCCCGACCACCCCGACCGCCACGTCGAGACCTCCGAGCTCTTGGAACGCTACCCGGTCCACCTCTACTCCCCGGATCTCGGCTTCGGCCCGCCCCAAGGCGTCGAGGGCTGCCAGGGCGAGCGATCTCGCTCCAGGTGGGAGGGGTGAGGAAGAAACGGCCTCTCGCAGGGCCGGGTAGCTGAGGCGAGAGACGGCCGCGCCGGGGTCGCAAGGGCTCCGGAGCCGGAGCCCACGGACCCGGTAATGCTCGACCGGTGCGAAGCACAGGCGCACCGAAGCCGCGCCCGGGAGAGGGATCCGGTTCAGGCTGTCCTGCACCGCGTCAGCGGGGGCTCCCAGGTGGATGAGCCCGGCCAGGAGCATATCGGCCGAGATGCCGCTGAAGGGGTCGAGGTGGAGGTGGCGCTCGCGCTTCATGGGCCTCTCCGCCGCCGGAAAGGGAGCCAGCCTAGCAGAGGAGGGGAAGGGAGGCCAGGGGGGCTGTTCTCCGGACCCACCGCCTGACTCGGGGCAGGGCCGGAGAGCCCCTCCTCCCCGCGGTCCGCGACGTTCCGACGGTGAGCTCCAGGAGTGCGGCAAGGCCCAGGATCACCCACTTCCCCAAGCCCACCGCTTCGGTCGATGCGGCACGGCGCTCGGCTCCGGGGCACCCCGGCCCTTCGGCAAGATGCGGTGTTGGATTGCGGATTCCCCACACCCCTCCCCGCGGCCGCGCCTTTGCCAGCGGCGGGTTTCGGTGTACATTGCCGCCCCGGGGCCCCAGCCCGGCAGCAGAGGAGCACGCCATGAACGACCTCGACGCCAAACGGCGCTTCCCGCGTATCCCGTCGGAGAACGCTGTCCTGATCAAGAAGCTCGGGTTCGAGGAGTTGGAGGGGTTTGCCAAGACCCGGGTCGTGGGCTTGGGCGGGTGTATGTTCGTGAGCGACGAGCCCTTCGGTGTGGACGCCTACCTCGACCTCCTGATCTCCGTGCGGGGGCGGGTGGTCAAGACGCGGGGGCGCGTCGCCTACGAGATCGACAAGGGGGGGGGGGAGTGGGAGGTGGGGGGGGAGTTTCTCGACATCTCGCCCCCCGACCGGACCATCCTCCAGGCGCTCTTCCGTCCCCGCTGAGCCCCGGCGGTGTGCTTGGCAAGGAGTACGCCCGCCGCTAGAATCCTCGTCCCGTCCGCGGGCTGGCCGCGCGACCTTCCCCCCGAGCGCTGAGAGCGGAGAAGCCGGATGGTTTCGGAGTTCCTGCGCCGCCGCGCCGAGCAGCTGCGACGCGAGCTCGAGTACCACAATACCCGTTACTACGTGCTCGACGCGCCCCTGATCTCCGACGCGGAGTATGATGCACTCCTGCGCGAGCTCGCGTCGCTGGAGCACGCGCACCCGGCGCTGAGGCTCCCGGATTCGCCGACCCAAAGGGTGGGTGCCCCCCCGCTCGAGTCCTTCGTCCGTGTCGAGCACCGGCGGCCCATGCTGAGTCTCGACAACACCATGGACGAAGGGGAGTTGCGGGAGTTCGACGGGCGGGTGCGCCGCCTGCTCGGAGCCGAAGGGCCGGTTTCGTACTCGTGCGAGCCCAAGTTCGACGGGCTCGCGGTGGAGCTCGTGTACGAGGGAGGGCGGCTGGTCCGCGGGGCAACCCGGGGAGACGGTCAGTCGGGGGAGGACGTGACCGCCAACCTGCGCACCGTGCGCTCGATTCCCCTGACCCTGCAGGGGAAGATGGCTCCGGAGGTGCTGGACGTGCGGGGAGAGGTGGTGATGCGCCTCGAGGACTTCCGCCGTCTGAACCAGGCCCAGGAGGAACGGGGGGAGCCGCCCTTCGCCAATCCCCGGAACGCCGCGGCGGGGGCCGTGCGCCAGCTCGACAGCTCGGTGACGGCCGGCCGGAAGCTGGAGTTTCTTGCGTACGGGGTCGGGTTGTGGGAGGCGGTGGGCGTGGAGACCCAGGCCGGGCTCCTGGATCGGCTGGCGGCCTGGGGTTTCCGGGTGAGCGGCGAGCGCGCCCTCGCCCGGGGCCTGGAGGAGGCGCTGGCCTTCTGCCGCCGGGTGGAAGGGCTGCGCGACGCCTTCCCCTACGAGATCGACGGGTGTGTGGTGAAGGTGGACTCCCTGGTACACCAGGAGAAGTTGGGTCAGCGGTCCCGCTCCCCGCGCTGGGCCGTCGCCTACAAATTTCCCCCCCTCCAGGCTGTCACCCGGGTTCTGGACGTCCAGTGGAGCGTGGGGAGAACGGGCGCCATCACCCCCGTCGCGGTTCTCGAGCCTGCCCGAGTGGGAGGTGTCACCGTGAGCCGGGCGACCCTGCACAACCCGGAGGAGCTCGCCCGAAAGGGGGTTCTGGTGGGGGACTGGGTGGTGATCCAGCGGGCCGGAGACGTCATCCCCGAGGTCGTCCGCTTCCTCCCCGAGAAGAGGACGGGGCAGGAGCGGCCGGTTGGAGTCCCGGCCCACTGCCCGGTGTGCGGTGCCCACGTGGAGAGGCCCGATGGCGAGGTGGTGCCGCGATGCTCGGGCCTCACCTGCCCCGCCCAGCTCAAGGGGCGCGTCCTGCACTTTGCTTCCCGGAGGGCCCTCGATGTGGACGGCCTCGGCGAGAAACTCGTGGACCAGCTCGTGGAGCGGG
>CAZYJP010000280.1:0-3752 GCA_964647795.1 uncultured Thermodesulfobacteriota bacterium | reverse complement strand
CGGCGCAGCAGGAGATGGGCGGCCAGGAGGGTCGCGAGAGCCAGGTGGATCAAGATCAGGGTCCAGAGGCTCGGCATCACGGGCTCCGCTGCCCCTCCGAAGCCTCGGGGCGCTCCATGAGATACCCCCGGCGCACCCGGCCGAGGCTGGAGAGAAGGCTGGCCTTGATCCCCGGGTGATCCCGCTCCAGCTCCCCGAGGAGCGCCTTGACCTGCTGGCGCTTCATGTCCTTCGCGCCGCACACGGGGCACCCGCAGCCCACGAGGGGAAAGCCCCGGGCCGCGGCGTAGGCCCGGATGTCGTCCTCGAAGACGGTGCACAGGGGGCGGATGACCACGTTGACCCCGTCCTCGGCCCGCAGGAGCGGCGGCATGCTCTTGATCTCCCCGGTGAAGAACTGGCTGAGCAGCAGGGTCTCGATCAGATCGTCTGCGTGGTGGCCCAGGGCGATCCGGGTGAAGCCCTCGCGCTGGGCCGCACCATAGAGGACCCCGCGCCGCAGGCGCGAGCAGAACGAGCAGTAGCTCGACCCGGGGTCGCGCTTGGCCTCCACGATCTCGTAGATCCGCGAGGGCTCCACCCAGTGCCGGAAGCCGTGGGCGCGGCAGTAGGCCTCCACGGGTTCCGGGTCGAACCACGGGTAGCCGGGGTGGATGGTGACTGCCGCCACCTCGATGGAGATTGGGGCCCGCCGGCGCAAGGCATCGAGGCAGTGCAGCAGCGTCCAGCTGTCCTTCCCGCCGGAGAGGGCTACGAGCACGCGCTCCCCCGCCCGGATCATCCCGAAGTCGTGGATGGCCCGCCCCACCTTGCGCAAGAGGCGTTTTTCCAGGAGATCGGCGGCGGGCAGGGCCATCAGAGCCTCTCAGCCCTCGTCCCCCAGCATCTCCACGAAACTCTCCAGGCGGGTCCGGGTTCGGGCGTCCACCGCCATCGGGCGGTCGCCCTCCAGAGTCAGCACCGGCACGTCCAGGGACTTGCGCAGGAGCATGTCCTCCATCTGGCGAAAACAGAAGGACTGCACGTAGTGGAGCACGCCCCGGACGCGGCGGCGCGCCACCTCCCGGCGGATGTCCTCCAGCCGCGCGAAGATCCCGTAGGGGTAGGTGAAGCGGGTGTAGGCCTCCGCCAGGGGCTCGTTTAGGTACGGCAGGCAGAACTGCCGCTGGGTCTCGTTGAAGACCACCCGAGCGCCGACGGACTCGAGGAAGGGGTAGAGGCCTTCGATGATGGGCGGCACCCCCAGGTACCCGAGCCGCACGGGTTCCCCGCGGCGGGGGCGGTCCGCGGCCTCCTGGATCAGGGCGTCGAGCCGGGCCGCGTAGGCTTCGGGGTCCCCTTCGAAGTCGCTGGCCGAGACCAGGCTCAGGTGGTTCTCGAAGCCCGAGAGCCGGTCTTCCTCCCAGGTCAGGCGGTCCACCTCGAGGGCGCGTGCCCGCACCGGATCCAGGCGGGCCTTCTGGGCCTCCGCGGCCTCCCGGGTGGTGCCCAGGCGGAGGCACAGGCGGTCGATCTCCGCCGAGAGCACCTCGGGGGAGCGGTCGTAGGGGTAGGCGAAGGGGATCGTCTCCAGACCCTCGTACTGCCAGATCTCGAGGAGCGCCTGGGTGTTGGAGCAGTCGCCGGCCATCACCCCCACCACCGCGTCGACCCGGCTGCGCCGGGCGGCGGCGTAGATGCCCTTGATCCAGCCGCACGTGGTGGCCGGAAACCCCGCGATCTCGGCTTCCTCGACGAAGGCCCGGCGGTCGGGGTGGGAGATGAAGGCGTTGTTGAGGTCGACGGGCACGCCCCCCGCCGCGTAGATGGCCTCGACGGGGATGGTGGTGGTGATCCCCACCCTTCTCCGGTCGGGCATCAGTCTTCGCGGATGAAGAGGTAGTAGATGACGAAGGCGCCCACGGCCACGCCGCCGGCGGCGAGGAGGAGGACGTTGCGGTTCGGGCCCTCCTGGACCCCGGAGAGGGTCGTTCGGGCGATGAAGGCAACGGCGAGGGCGGCCGAGATGGCGACGAAGGTCAGCCGCCACTTGAGCAGCACCGAGACGAGGAGCAGCACGCCTAAGGCGGCCATCCCGTAGGGGTGCGTGAAGAGGGCCACGAGGCGCTCGTTGGAGACGTTCTCGAACAAGGCCTTCCAATTCACGGAAGCAACCGCTTCCCGCAAGCTCTCCCACATGGCAGGTCCCCTCCGGCACCGAGGGTGCCGACGGTGCGTCGACAGGGCGACCAACAGTAGCAAAACCGAGTCGATTGGGCCAGCCCCTCCTGTACCCAGGATTCACCGCCTGCGATCGGGGCAGCGGACTGCCCTTCCGCGCCGGCAGCCGATCCCGGGTAATCGAAAGGACGTTCGCCGACGCACCTGGCGGGTGGCCCGCACGGTGCTTTCCCGGACCGTACCGCTGTCGTGGAGCGGGCGTCTGCCTCTGCTCCAGGATAGCCCACCGCCCCTGGACGAAAATGTGGCGGTGGATTCCGGGTACGCCGGCCTCACGCGCGACTCGGAGAGGGGTCCGGGTCGGCGGCCCCCGGCTCCTCGTGTCCCGGCCTCATCCGGCGGCCCCATCCGCGGCCTCATCGTTGACCGGGTTTGCGCGCGCCTCCTATAATCGACTTCCCGCGCCCTCCGGGGTGCCCTGGCTTCCCCCCGGGAGACCCATGTCCAAGAGGTCGAAGGCCCTCCGCGAGCTCCGGGCCCTGTACCGGGTGAGCCAGGCGGTCTCCGCGTCCCTCGACCTGGGGGAAGTGGTGGAGACGATCCTCTCCATCCTGGCCGAGGAGCTCGGGATGCAGCGGGGGACGCTGGCCCTCCTCGACCCGGAATCCGCCGAGCTCACCATCGAGGTCGCCCACGGCCTGACCGAGGAGGAGAAACGGCGCGGGCGCTACCGTGTGGGGGAGGGGATCATGGGGCGGGTGCTGGAGACCGGTGAGCCCATGGTGATCCCGAGCATCGGCGCCGAGCCCCTCTTCCTCAACCGGACCGGGGCCCGTGCCGACCTGGACCGCGTCCAGGTCGCGTTCCTGTGCGTCCCGGTCAAGATCGGCAGCCGCACCGTGGGCGTGCTCAGTGCAGACCGCCTCTCGGAGGGGGATCCGGATCTGGAGGAGGATCTGCGGCTCCTGGCCATCGTGGCGGGGGTGGTGGCCCAGGCGGTCCGGGTGCAGCAGATGGTGCGCCGGGAAAAGGCCGAGCTGGCGGACGAAAACCGGCGCCTGCGGCGTGCCCTGGACGGCGCCTACCGGCTCGACAACATGGTGGGCACGAGCCCCCTCATGCGCGCGGTGTACGAACAGGTCCACCTGGTGGCCAAGAGCCGGGCCACGGTCTTCATCACGGGTGAGAGCGGCACGGGAAAGGAGCTGGTGGCCAAGGCCATCCACTTCAATTCGGACCGGGCCCAGAAACCCTTCGTGCGGTTGTCGTGCGCGAGCCTCCCCGAGACGCTCCTGGAGAGCGAGCTCTTCGGGCACGAGCGGGGCGCCTTCACCGGGGCGGTGGCGCGCAAACCGGGCCGCTTCGAGCTCGCCGACGGGGGGACGATCTTCCTGGACGAGGTGGGGGAAATCCCCCTGGCGCTTCAGGTGAAACTGCTGCGGGTGCTCCAGGAGAGGGAGCTCGAGCGCCTCGGGGGTCGGGAAACCCTTCGGGTGGACGTGCGGGTCATCGCGGCCACCAACCGGGAGCCGGCCAGGGAGGTTCGAGAGGGCCGCTTTCGAGAGGACCTGTACTACCGGCTCAACGTGGTC
>CAZYJP010000279.1:0-3757 GCA_964647795.1 uncultured Thermodesulfobacteriota bacterium | reverse complement strand
AGAACGTGGTGCGTCTCGATGCTCCGGCTGAGGGGCAGGGTGGTGGTGGCGGCGTTGGGGACCGACCGTCTCCTGCGAGCAGTCTGGATCCCCTGAACGAGGGCTGCGTCGGAGAGTCGTCCCACGGACGGCAGACACGAACCGGGCCGGGGGCCGCCCCCGACCGCGCAGGACCCGGGAGTCCTTTCCTGGGTGTGGCGGCGCGTCGGGAGAGGGGAAGGGCAGTGTCTGTCCGAGCGGGCGGCGTCAGAGACGCCTGCGCCGCCTTCGGGGAGACCACCGGCCCGCCGCGAAACGCGACGCCTGCACAAGACGGCTTGGCTCCAAAGAGCTCTGGGGAGGACAAGGCGATGACCGATCGGCAGCCTCGGAACGAGACGGGCGACGCGGGGAAGGGCGGGGACCCCGTCGCGGCCATCCGAGCGGCGGCCCGCAACGAGCCCTACGCCCGCAAGATGGGGATGGAGTGCGTGGAGGTCGGGCCGGGTCGCTGCCGGGTGGAGATGACGGTCACCAGTGACATGCTGAACCTCTTCGGGATCGCCCACGGGGGGGCCGTCTTCAGCCTCATCGACGAAGCCTTCCAGATCGCGGGAAACGCCGAGGGCATGACGGCCTTTGCGCTGAATCTCTCGGTGACCTACGTGGCGGCAGCCTGCCCCGGAGACCGGCTCGTGGCCGAGGCGAGGGAGGTGGCGGCCACCCGACGCACGGCGACCTATGAGATCCGGGTCACCCGCCAGGGGGGCGATGTCGTGGCCGTCGCCCAGGCCCTGGCATACCGGACCGGCGGTGCTCCGCCCTTCCTGAGGGAGGAACCGGGGGGCCTCCCTGCCGGCGCCTCGCCGCGGGCCGACGAAGCCTGAACCTCTCGGCGCCGCCCTGCCGTCCCCGGATCCCGGAGCTCATTCGCGCCATCCGCTACACCATAGCGGCCGAATACGAGGCCATTCAGCTCTATGTGCAGCTCGCCGAGTCCACTGACGACTCCCTGGCACAGGTGGTTCTCCGGGACGTTGCCGACGAGGAGAAGGTCCACGCGGGCGGGTTCCTCCGCCTCCGCATCACCTCGCACCGGAAGAGAAGGGCTTCTACGAGGAAGGTGCGGAGGAGGTCGAGGAGTTGATGGGCGGCGAAACAGAGACCACACAAGGGCAGGGCCGGGGGCCCTGCCGCAAGATGTAGTTGGGGACTTTGGCGATCCGGGCGGGTTCTCTGTCCGGGGAGGAGTGGGAAATGCGTCTTGAGGGGAAAAAGATTGCGCTCTTTCTGGAGAACCTCTACGAGGACCAGGAGTTCTGGTATCCCTACCGGCGCCTTCAGGAGGAAGGAGCCGAGGTGACCGTGATCGCCCCGCGGGCCGATTCCTACGCGAGCAAGCACGGAGCGCCGGCCAGAGCCGACATCGCGGTGAGCGAGGCCAGGGCCAGGGATTTCGATGCCCTGGTGATCCCCGGCGGCTATGCCCCGGATCACATGCGCCGCGTGCCCGCCATGGTTGCGTTCCTTCGGGAGATGCACGATCGGGGCAAGGTGGTAGCGGCCATCTGCCACGCCGGCTGGATGCTCGCATCGGCCGAGATCGTGAACGGCCGGAAGGTAACCGGATTCTTCTCCATCAAGGACGACCTGGTGCACGCCGGAGCCGAGTGGCTGGACCGGGAGGTCGTGCGGGACGGAAACTTGATCACCTCCCGCACGCCCGACGACCTGCCCGCCTTCTGCCGCGCGCTGATCGAGGCCCTCGCGTGAGAGACTGCCGCAGCGTCCGCGCCCGATTCGGTCAGAGCTCCTCTTCCAACAGCGCCTCCAGCTGCCGGCTCCACGGCTCGAAGGGGGTCACGGAGCGGTAGCCGCAGACCGTGTGGAGCTTCCTGCCGCGCAGCGCGGCGAGGAGACGCCGGGCTCCATGAAGCGTCGCCTCGGCGGGGCCGAACGGGTTGAGCTTCATCCGCCCCTCCTCGAGGAAGACGTAGTCGCACACGAAGAGCACTCCCTCGAACACGTAGAAGGTGAAGCCCGGGGTATGGCCGTTGCGGTGGATGGCCTCGACCCCGTCCTCGACGAAGTCGGGGGCGAACCGGCGGTCGAACGGAAAGCCTCGGCACAAATCGTGGCCGGAGTCGAGCTGTTGGATCCAGACCTCGCACGCGAAGAGCTCCCGGTACCGATTCGAAGCGCCGAGGAAGTGGTGGTGGGTGAAGGTGATCACGTCGGCGCGAGGGAGGCGTCGGTCGAAGCTCGACGGGCAGTCGATCCACCAGGTGCGGGCGCCCGTCTCCACCCGGTAGGCCGCGTGTTCCAGCCCCAGCTCCGGAGTCGAGCGAAGCTGGAAGACGCCCTCGGCCACCGGGGTCTCCACCACCCGGTATCGGGCGGAACACTCTCCGCCGGTGATGAAGCGGTCCGAAGCGGCTCCGCAGAACGGGCAGTGTGTGGGGCGGGTCCCCACCATGTTGTAGCCGCAGACCAGGCAGACGGTTTGTTCCGGGGGCATGGCACCTCCTCTGGACGACGCGGGAACCGGACCAGGGGTCGGGTCGGACGAAACAGCTGTCCGTTAGGGAGTTCACCTTGTCGATCGCCTGACCGAGACGCCGGTGGAGCTCCTCGCACTCCTTCTCGAAACCTCAAGGTTCGGCGCAGTAGCCCATCTTGGCCGCGAGCCACTGCAGGTCCTCCATCAAAGAGGCCATCTCTCGACCACACGTGCCGACGGCGCCCGGTCCATATACCCGAGCTTCACACGGCTCACGGGGGGCCTCCGAAGACCGTCAGGAGGAGCGCCAAGACCACCGCCTGGATGGCCCACGCGACGACGCACACCCCCACCGCCCGGCCCGTGCTCCGGTAGTCGAGGGCCTGCCGCACGGCGACCACCATGGCAACGAGCATCCACACCGTGGCCACGGCGAAGACGATCCAGGCCAGCGGCCGGATCAGACCCAGGATCCGCAAGAGGCCCGGGGCGCTGGAGAACCCGATGGTCCTCAGGAGCTCCCCCGGGCTCGAGCGGGTCTGGGGCTCGGGCATGACCTTCACCCCGATCAAGTAGGTCAGGTAAGCCCAGATGAACCAGCTCAGGAGGGCGGAGCCCGTTCCCAGCACCACGAGCCCGGCCCCTCCCGGCCCGGGAGCTCCGAGGCCCCCTGCCACGCTGGAGAGGACCACTACCCCCAGTGCCTGACCCAGGGCGGCGGGGTCGGCCTCCACCTCCTCGTAGAGTGAGGGGTCGAGCTTCGCCGCCCGGAGCATCCGTTCCACGATCTGTGCCATGCCCGCAGCTCCTGGGCCAGGGGCACCCACCGCGGAGAGCCGTCCCGGACGGCTCTCCCGGTGAGCGCCGACGTCGTGTTTTGTCGATCTCTTGGATAACAGACACTGCTTCGGGCGCAAGGCGGGAGTGCCGCCAATTCGGCCCGTGCCGAGAGCTTTGCGGCGCCGGAGCCCAGCGTCGAACCGAACGGGTAAAGTTTCTATCCGATCCGGTCGGAGGGCGGCCGGCCCCTTGACCGGCCCCGTTTCCTCGCCAACGATGGAGCAGGAAGGCCGGCGGCAGCCGGCAGCGACGAGGGTTGACCGTGGACCGAGAGGTATGCACGGCGGTCGTGACGGTTGCCGCTTGACGGCCGAAGAATCCCTGTTAACGATGAGTCGAGTCGCCGATCGGCACCGGCTTTGGGAAGCTCGGGCGGTCTCCCGATCTTCTGCGGCCGCACCCTTCGGGACCCACCGGCGGCTGAAACCGCCCGGGGCT
>CAZYJP010000278.1:0-3759 GCA_964647795.1 uncultured Thermodesulfobacteriota bacterium | reverse complement strand
CGGCCCTGCGCAGCCCCGGGTGGCCCGAGCGCCGGAGGATCTGCCGGGTGAGCTCCTCCACCCGGGCCTCCTCCCCGGAGCGCCGTTCCTCCGGCGCGTGATACGGGTGCTCCAGCCGGCAGAAACGCACCAGATGCACATACTCGTGGGTCAGCACCCAGACCAGGAGATCGGAGATCCCCAGGTCCCCCTCGCGCCGGAGCAGGTCCAGGATGTTGTGATCCTGGAGGCAGATCCGGTAGTGGGGGCAGAGGCGCGCGCAGCGGAGCAGCCGTCCGGCACCCTCCTCCTCCACCCGAAAGACCCGGCGGATCTGGGCCAGGCGCCCCCGGCCCAACAGCTCCTCCGGGCCCAGGTCCCGGAGGCTCACGATGCGATGATCCGTGCGGCGAAACCAGTCGTCTGCGAGGGCGAACCGCTCCCCCGTGAGCTCTTGTGCCAGGGGAACCGCCTGCGCCAGGGCCTGGAGCTCCCGGGGGTCGAAGGAGTCAGGACGACGCACCGACACCCTCCTGGAGCGCGGAGGCTCCCACGAGCCGCCGCACCGTCCGCAGCAGTTCTCCCCGGTCCACCGGCTTCACCAGGAAGGCATCCGCGCCGGCCCGAAGTCCCCTCTCCTTGCTGTCCAGACAGGAGACGATGGCCACGGGAATGTTTCGCGTCGCCGGGTCGCGCTTGAGGTGGTCGAGCACCTCCCAACCGTCCACCTGCGGCATCAGGAGGTCCAGGGTGATGGCAGCCGGCTGGGGGGCCTCCCGGGCCAGCCGCAGTCCCTCCTCACCGTGCTGTGCCGGTAGGGGGGTCATCCCGCCGGCCTCCAGGACCTTCTGGATCAGCTCCAGGGCCGACGGGTCGTCCTCGATCACCAGGACCCGCGGCCGGCCTGCCGCCGCAGCCTCGATCTGGCGACCGCCTTGGACGACCTCCGCCTCCGGGACCCAGAAGGCAAACCGGCTCCCGACTCCCGGCTCGCTCTCCACCTCGAGCTCGCCCCCCAGCAGCTCCAGGAGCATCCGGCACAGCGGCAGCCCCAGGCCCGTCCCCCGGTGCTCCCGGGCGTGGGAGGGGTCCGCCTGGAAGAATTTGCTGAAGATCCGCCTCTGATCCTCCGGGGAGATCCCGATACCGGTGTCCCGGACCTCTACGGAGAGCCTCCCCCCGCCCAGGTGCACCGAGCACACCACCTTCCCGTCGTCGGTGAACTTGACGGCATTGGCGAGCAGGTTGATGAGGATCTGCTTGAGCTTCTCCCGGTCCGAGGTGAAGACCCCGACCCCGGCCGTCACCTCGGTGGAGACCTCCAGGCGCTTGCGATAGGCCAGAGGCGTGACGGTCTCGATGGCCTCTGCCACCAATCCCGCGACCTCGAAGGGCTGGATGTCCACCTCCATGCGGCCCGCCTCGATCCGCGTCATGTCCAGGATGTTGTTGATGAGCTTCAGGAGGTACCGGGAGGCGGCGAAGATGCGCTGGAGATCCTTCTCCTGTTCCCCGCTCACCGGCCCGTCCACCCCGTCGAGCAGGAGCTCGGTGTACCCGATGATGGAGTTCAGGGGGCTGCGCAGCTCATGGCTCATGTTGGCGAAGAACTGACTCTTGAAGCGAGCTGCTTCCGCCACCTCCTGATACTGGCCCCGGAGCCGCCGGTGGGCCTCGGCCAGTTCGGCAGAGGTGCGGCGGATCTCCTCCAGGTGCAGGTCCTGATAGGTGTCGCTGAACCGGTTGATCGCCTCGTCCACGGTCCGGTCGAGCAGCCGAAGGGCGTCGTCGAGCTCCTCATGGGGGAAGGCCGCGATCACCCTCGGGTGCGCAATCTCCCGGAACACGGCGAATGCCCGCTGAACCTCGGAGAGAGGGAAGCGAAGGGGAAAGCGCTTTTCCGCGATATCCTGGATGAAGGCCTCCATGGGCCCCCAGTCGCCGCTTCCGAGCACGGCCAGGTAGGAAGCCACGGCGCCCTCGGTTGTCCCTTCCAACTCCTCCACCGTCCGCGTCTTGTAATGCGGACCTATCTTGTCGTGGAGGATCTCGACGAACTCCCGGAGGATGCTCTCCCTCTGGGCCTGAAACACCTGGAAGAGCCTCTCCGAGACGGGAGAGACCGGTTTCCTGACCATCACGTCACGTCCTCTTTGCGATCCGGTGCCGCACTTTCGTTTGGATACCACAGTGCCCCGTTCCCGTCGAGTCACCGGGGGGGACATCCCCCTCACTCCCGGTGGTCCGCCTCCACCGCCTCGCGCAGGCGGCGGTAGATCCCGGGCATCGCGGCCTCCACGCGGTTCCAGTTGGGGATCGAGGGGGCACCCAGGGGATCTTCGAGGAAGTCCTCCCCGGCCCGCTCCAGCGCCCGGCCGAATCCCTCCGCCAGGGTGTCCTCGCCGTGCCGGTCGTAGGCGAGCCCGTTGATCGCCGAGAGATCCGAGTACTTTCCGATGGCGTCCTGGGCGCAACGCAGGTACGCCGCCCGGAGGCTGAGGAAGAACGACGTGGGCAGGGGCATCCCCTCGCTCGCCAAGGCCTGGAACAGGGTGGAGGCGATCTCGCGGCCCATCCGCATCAGGCCGGCGGGCTTCGGGGCGTCGAGCCCTGCGTCCTGGTGCTTGTGCTCGTAGTCGATCCCCAGGTCCACCTGGCACACTCGGCGGATGGAGTAGTTGCGGTGCACCTCGGCCAGGGTCCCGACCTCGAGCCCCCAGTTCGAGGGGATCCGGTTCACTCGGGCCACGTCCGCGTCCATGCAGAACTCCCCCGCCAGTGGGTACCGGAAGCTGTCCAGGTAGGTCAGGAACGGCGTGTGGCCGAGCATCTTCTGGAGTGCCCGCACCAGGGGCGTGACGAAGATCCGGGTGACCCGCCCGTGGAGTCGGTCGGTGACCCGGGTGTAGTACCCCTTGCAGAACTTGTAGTCGAGGGTCGGCGCCACGATCGGGTACGCGAGACGCGCCAGGAGGATCCGGTCGTAGGTGACGATGTCGCAGTCGTGGAGCGCGATCGCCCGAACGGCTTCGTCCCCCAGGGAATAGCCGTAGGCGAGCCATGCCGCGAGCCCCTTGCCGGGCTCCCCGAGGTACAGGTTCTGCTCCCGCATACGGCCCTTGAGCTCGACGAACCGCGGCCCGTCGACCCAGAGGATGCGGACCTTCTGGGGCAGCCGGGAGAAGTACTCTCGGGCATGGGCGAACTCCGCAGGACCGGCGTCCCCCAGGCTCACCACCACCTCGCGCAGGTACGGGACCTCCCGCAGGTGGTCCAGGATCCCCGGGAGCGCGTTCCCCTGGAGCTCTGAATAGAGGCACGGGAGCACCAGTGCCAGGGGCCGTTCCCGGGTGAACTCCACCAACTCCGTCTCCAGCCGGCTCAGGTCTCGGGGACCCAGCTCCTGGAGCGTCGTGATTGCACCGTTCTGAAAGAAATCCGACATCTGTGCGCTCCTTGTCTCGGTTTCAAGGGAGCATGGGACCGTGACGCGTGACGCGTGAACGGTGATCCAGGAACCGTGACGCGTGATGCGTGACGCGTGACAGGTGACAGGTGAACAGTGGTCAGGAACCTTGACGCGTGACGCGTGAACAAGTGACCAGGGCCGCCTCTCCATCACGCCTGCTCATCACGTCCTTCCATCACCCACCCTCGGCCCGAGGTTCCATTCTCTCCGCTCCAGCCAGGCCAGCACGGCCGGGCACCAGCCGCCGGGACCCACCCCGGCCACGGTCCGGACCCCGGCGGCCCGGGCCTCCATGATATCCCCCGTCGTAT
>CAZYJP010000277.1:3446-3770 GCA_964647795.1 uncultured Thermodesulfobacteriota bacterium | reverse complement strand
GGACGGCGGTCCTGGCCGCCCACGGCTACGGGCTCCAGGAGTCCCTCTTCGAGTTCGCCTCGGCCCTGGGCACGGTGGGGCTCTCCGTCGGGGTGACGTCGCCGGCGGCGCCGGCGGCGGTGCTCTGGGCCGAGATCGCCGCCATGCTCCTGGGGCGGCTCGAGTTCTTCGTCATCTTCGTCGGCACCGCCAAGCTCCTCCGGGACCTCGCCGACCTCGGCGCGGGGGCACGGGGCCGGCGCCGCAGGGAGGCATACCCATGAAGGGCTTTGCGGTGCTCGGCCTGGGCCGGTTCGGCATGGCGCTGGCCAAGGAGCTGACCAC
>CAZYJP010000277.1:0-3436 GCA_964647795.1 uncultured Thermodesulfobacteriota bacterium | reverse complement strand
GCCTGGGGCAGCGGGTCACCGCGGTGGACGCCGACCCCGAGCGGACCCGGGAGGCCCAGGCCTTCGTGCAGCAGGCCTTCGTCGCGGACGCCACCCGCAGGCACAGCCTCACCTCCATGGGGCTCGACGAGGCGGAAGGGGCCGTGGTGAGCCTGGGCGAGGCGATGGACCGCGCGTCCCTGGCGGTCTTCCACCTCGGCGAGCTCGCCGTGCCCCGGATCGTGGCCAAAGCCCTCAACGAAGAGCACGCGGCGATGCTGGCCCGGGTCGGGGCGACCCACGTGGTCTTCCCGGAGAAGGAGATGGCCTTCCGGGTGGCCGAGCGCCTCGGGTCCCAGCACGTGCTGAGCTACGTGCCCATGGGGGCGGGATTTGCCGTGCTGGAGATGGCGGCGCCCCGGGCCTGGCTCGGGCGTGGTCTGGAGGAGCTCGATCTGGGCAGGACATTCGGGGTCCAGGTGCTGGCGGTCCGAGAGCTCGTGCCGGAACGCACCGTGGTCGCCCCGCCCCCCGGCCAGATTCTCAAGGACAGCGACATCCTGGTGGTCTTCGGGCCCGACGAGGCCATCGACCGCGTCCGCCGGCTCGACGTCCAGAGGCGCCAGTTCGCGGTGATCGGCCTGGGTCGCTTCGGCTACCACCTGGTGCGCTCCCTCTACGACCTGGGACACGACGTGCTGGCCGTGGACGACCGGGACGAGACCGTGGAGCAGATCGCGCCCTCCTGCTCCCAGGCGGTCCGCGCCGACGCCGCGGATCCCGCACAGCTCCGGGACGCGGGGGTCGAGGAGGCCCAGGTGGGGATCGTGGCCATCGGCACGCGCATGGACGCCTCGATCCTTGCGACCCTGTATCTCAAGGAGGCAGGGGTCCGGGAGATCGTGGCCAAGGCGTCGTCGGCGCCCCACGCGCGCATCCTCGAGCGGATCGGCGCTGGCGACGTGGTGCGCCCCGAGAGGGACTCCGCCCTCCTCACCGCCGAGCGCCTAGCGGAGCCCGCGGTCCTCGAGCGCCTGCCGTTCCTCGAGGGCTACGCCTTTACCGAGCTCTCGGCCCCCCCGGCCCTGTGGGGAAGGAGCCTTGGCCAATCCCATCTCCGGCGGGAGCACCAGCTCTCGGTAGTGCTGGTGGAGCGGCGGGTGGGCGGCGAGGAGGTGACGCTGCCAGCGAGCCCCGATGAGGTCCTGCGCGAAGGCGACCAACTCACCGTGCTGGCCCGCCCCGCCGACGTGGCGGCCTTCCGCCGGGCACACCCCCGATGAGCCCGCGCGAGCCCAGCGGGACACGGCGATCCCGGCGCCCCTCCCTCCGCCGCCGCGTCTCCCTGGGGGCCGCCCTGGGGCGCACGCTTCACCCGACCCAAGTGCTCGCCCTCTCCTTCGGGTTCGCCATCGCCGTGGGGACGGCGCTCCTCACGCTGCCCTGGGCCTCGGCCGGGGAGCCCCTGGGCGTGGTGGACGCGCTCTTCACCGCCACTTCGGCGACCTGCGTCACCGGCCTCGTGGTGGTCGACACGGGCACCCACCTGAGCCGCTTCGGCCAGGGGGTGGTCCTGGCGCTGATCCAGCTCGGGGGCCTGGGGATCATGACCTACTCCAGCGTCTTTCTCCTCATGGCGGGGGGGCGGCTCTCGTTCCGCGGGCGGGCCATCGTCCAGGAGACCCTGGGGAAGAGGCAGGGGTCCTACTCCCTGGGCCGGCTCGTGCGCGACGTCTTCGTCTTCGCCCTCGTCATCGAAGCGGTTGGGGCAGCGCTCTTCGTCACGGTATTCGCTCGCACGCTCCCCCTTCCCCAGGCTGTGGAGCACGCGGTCTTTCACAGCATCTCGGCATTCTGCAACGCGGGGTTTTCCCTGTATGGCACGAGTTTCACTCAGTACCGCGGCGACACGCTCCTCAATCTCACGGCCATGGCCCTGATCGTGCTCGGGGGACTCGGGTTTCTCGCCCTCGAGGATTTGGCCGACGCTGCACGGGCCCGGCGCGACGGGCACCCGATCCGCCTCATGCTCCACACCAAGGTCGTCCTGGGCACCACCGCTCTCCTCACCGCTGCAGGGGCGCTCGCGGTGTGGGCCTTCGAGCGGGGAAACGCCCTGGCCGGGCTCCCCTGGGGTGAGACACTCCTCGCGTGCCTCTTCCAGTCGGTCACGGCGCGCACCGCCGGCTTCAACACCCTGGAGACGGGTCTCCTGACGGACACGACGCTCTTCTTCACGATCCTGTTGATGTTCGTGGGGGCCAGCCCGGGTTCGTGCGGGGGCGGCATCAAGACCACCACGTTCGCCGTCGTCGGGGCCCTCTTTCGTGACCGACTCCTCGCGCGCAAGCGCGTGAGCCTCTTCCACCGGGTGCTGCCCGACGAGGTCGTGGCCCGGTCCGTGGCGCTCCTCATCGCCTCGTTCGCTTTCGTCACCGTGGTCACCCTGGCCCTCTCGGTGTTGGAAGTCGGCCCGGTGCCGCATCGGGAGCAGGGCAGCTCCTTCCTGGGGTACTTCTTCGAGGCGGTGTCGGCGTTCGGTACGGTGGGCCTCTCCACCGGCGTCACCGGCTCGCTCTCGCCTCCTGGCAAGCTCCTCATCACCCTCGCCATGTTCGTGGGCCGCCTCGGTCCCTTGACCTTGGCGGTCGCCATCGGCCGCAAGAGAGGAGGGGAGGAGTTTCAGTATGCGGAGGAAGGGTTGATGGTGGGGTAGCGCACATCACGCTTCGAGACCGACCCTCGCCCCGCCGGCCGCTGCTCGGCGGCCCCCCTCTGGAAAGGCAATCCCGGCCGCCGAGGGCGGGTGGAAATCCTCTATCCCCAGCCGCCGACCACGTACCGCAGCCAACCCGCCGCCCCTCCGGCGGCCACCAGCCAGGCGGAGCTCACCCTCCAGCGCCAGAGGACCGCGAGGCTCCCCAGGGCCAGGACCCAGGTCCAGGGGTCGGGAAGCGCCGCGCGGCCCAGCTGCCACGTCACCACCGCCATGAGGGCGAAGGACCCCGCCACGACCCCGTCGAGGAAGGAGGCCAGGAGCCGCGAGCGCCGCATGCGGGGCACGAGCGGGGTGAGGAGCCCGACGAAGAGAAACGACGGCAGGAAGATGCCCCCGGTGGCGAGAATCGCCCCGGGGAGGCCGGCGACGAGGTACCCGATGAACGTAGCTGTGGTGAAGACCGGCCCCGGGGTGAACTGGCCGACCGCCACGGCGTCCAGGAGCTCGGTGGAGGTCAGCCACCCCCAGCGATCCACGAGGTCCGCCTGGAGGAAGGCCAGGAGCACGTAGCCGCTGCCGTAGAGCACCGAGCCGACCTTCAGAAAGAAGAGGGTGAGCTTCGCCAGCGTCGGAACGGATCACCCGCTCAATCCTCACGGATCGGGCCGGGCACCAACCTCGACGTAAGATGCTCAGACGCTGTCGATTTAGCTAGTCAATGCCAGAACGATAGTCGTT
>CAZYJP010000276.1:0-3770 GCA_964647795.1 uncultured Thermodesulfobacteriota bacterium | reverse complement strand
TCATGGTCGGGGCGCTCTCGTGGACGTGGCGCCAGACCTCCGCCGGGCCACGCCACTCGCCCCAGAACGTCATGAACATCATCCGGAAGGTGTAGAAGGCGGTCAGGAACGCGGTCACGATTCCGACGACGAAGAAGATCGTGTAGCCGCGGTTCACCGATTCGGCGAGGATCTCGTCCTTGCTGAAGAAGCCGGCGAAGATCGGGATGCCGGCCAGCGCCAGCGAGCCGATGATCATGGTGATGTAGGTCCACGGCATCTTCGCTCGCAGGTTGCCCATGAAGCGCATGTCCTGCTCGCCGCCGGCGCCGTGGATGACCGAGCCGGAACCCATGAACAGCAGCCCCTTGAAGAAGCCATGGCTGAGCAGGTGGAAGATCGCCGCCGTCCATGCGCCGATGCCGAGCGCGAAGAACATGTACCCGAGCTGGCTCACCGTGGAGTAGGCGAGCACCTTCTTGATGTCGTTCTGGGTCAGCGCGATGGTGCCGGCAAAGATCGCCGTCACCGCCCCGATGGTGGCCACCACGGCCATCGACGTGGGGGCCAGAGAGTACAGCACCGCGGCCCGGCCGATCATGTAGACGCCCGCGGTGACCATGGTCGCGGCGTGGATCAGGGCCGAGACGGGGGTCGGGCCCGCCATGGCATCGGGCAGCCAGACGTAGAGTGGGATCTGGGCGCTCTTCCCCGTGGCCCCGACGAAGAGCAGGAGCGTGATGGCGGTCACGAGGGCGCCGCCGACGGCCAGGGTTGCGGGGGCCTGGGCCATGACGGTGCGGAAGTCCAGGGTGTCGAAGTGCACGAAGATCAGGAACATGGCCAGGAGGAAGCCGAAGTCGCCGATCCGGTTGACGATGAAGGCCTTCATGCCGGCGGCGGCCTTGGCGCCGTCCTCGAACCAGAACCCGATGAGGAGGTACGAGCACAGCCCCACCCCCTCCCAGCCGACGAACATGACCAGGAAGTTGCTCCCCAGCACCAGCGTCAGCATGGCGAAGCTGAAGAGGTTGAGATAGGCGAAGTACCGGGCGTAGCCGGCGTCGTGGTGCATGTATCCGACGGAGTAGACGTGGATGAGGAACCCCACCCCGGTCACCACCAGGATCATGACGGCGCTGAGAGGGTCCAGCAGGTAGGCGAGATCGACCTTGAGCGAGCCGGCCGCGATCCACTCGAAGAGGGTCTGGGTCAAGACCCGCTCGTTTTCCGGCAGCGCCCGGAGGGTCTGGAAGCCCCACACGGAGACCAGGAACGAGAGGAACACGCTGCCGCAGGCGATCCAGTGGACCAGGCTCTTGGGCAGCCGCTTTCCGACGAGGCCGTTGATCAGGGCGCCCACCATCGGGAAGAGCGGAATGAGCCAGATGTACTCCCAGGTGTGTTCGTGCATCGCTGCGTCCTCCGGGCCCTCAGCCCTTGAGCAGATCCAGCTCGTCCACGTGCACCGTGCGCCGGGTCCGGTACAGGGACACGATGATGGCCAGGCCCACTGCGGCCTCGGCCGCGGCCACCGTCATCACGAAGAGCACGTAGATGAGCCCTTCGACGCTGTTGAGGTGGTCGGCGAGCGCCACGAAGGCGAGGTTGACGCCGTTGAGCATGAGTTCGATGCACATGAGAAGGACGATGGCGTTGCGCCGGACCAGGATGCCCACGGTCCCCAGTGTGAAGAGCACCGCCGAGAGCGTCATCGAGTACTCGAGGGGAATCATCGCGTCCATCCTCCCTTGCCCGTCGGGCCCCTCCAGATCGTCCGGCCCGTGAGCATCACAGGCGCTTCTTCGCGAGGACCACCGCGCCCACCAGCCCCACCAGGAGCAGGATGCCGGCGGCCTCGAAGGCCAGCAGGTAGGTCCCGAAGAGCTCTTCCGCCAGGAACTCGACGCTCCCCACCCTCTCCAGGGCCTCGAGCGTCATGGTGCCCGTGGCCCCGGTGAGCCGGGAGGCCAGGGGCACCACGAGGAGCACGAAGAGCAGGCCCGCCCACACCAGGCCCACCACCTTCGCCGCCGAGGAGCCCTTTCGCGGGGCATCGTCCCGCCGGAGGTCGAGGAGCATGATCACGAAGACGATGAGCATCATCACCGCCCCGGCGTAGACCATGATCTGGATGGCGAAGATGAACTCGGCGTGGTGGAGCAGGTAGATCACCGCCAGGCTCACCATCGTCCCCACCAGGGACATGGCCGAGTGAATGGGGTTGCGGCACGTCAACACCCCCAGCGCGCCGAGCACCGCCAGGCCGGCAAGGACGAAAAAGAGCGCCACGGCCATGAAAGCCTCCTCCGTTTCCGTCTCAGTTCCGAGCCAGCACGTCCCGGGTCATGTGGAACTCCTCCCGGGTGTACCCGCAGAACTCGTAGTTGCGCGTGAGCTCGATGGCGTCCTTCGGGCACGCCTCCTCGCAGTAGCCGCAGAAGATGCACCGCGTCACCTCGACCACGAACCGCTCCGGGAACCGCCGGCCGTCCGGGGTTTCCTTGGCCTCCACCGTGATCACGTCCGCGGGGCAGACCGCCTCGCAGAGCCCGCACGCCACGCACTTGAGGCGCCCGTTCTCGGTCTTGAGCCGGTGCAGCCCCCGCCAGCGCTCCGCGGGCTCCCGCTTCTCCTCCGGGTACTGGATGGTGACGGGCTTGCTGAAGAACCTGCCCAGGGTGAAGGCCAGGCCCTTGAGGAGCGGGGTGATGACCGCCATCTCGTCTCTCCTGTGCCGGCTCGCGCCGCGCGGGCTACGCGAACACCGTGTAGTACAGACCGACCACGACCACGTTGGCGATGGACAGCGGGATCAGGACCTTCCACCCGAGGTTCATCACCTGGTCGTAGCGGAACCGGGGGAAGGTTCCCCGTTCCCAGATGAAGAAGAAGACCAGGGCGAACACCTTGAGCAGGAACCACACGATCTTCGGGACGTACGGAATTTCGATGCCGAAGGGCAGATGCCACCCGCCCAGGAAGAGACAGGTGATGAGCGCCGCGAGCGAGATCGCGTGGGCGTACTCGGCCATGAAGAACATGGCGAACTTCATGCTCGAGTACTCGATGTTGAACCCGCAGGCGAGCTCGCTCTCGGCCTCCGGCATGTCGAAGGGCGTACGGTTGATCTCCGCCAGCCCGCACACGAGGTAGAGGACGAAGGGCAGCCAGAGGACCGGGTTGAACACGTTCCACATCTGACTCTGCCCGTCGACGATCTGCACGAGGGAGAGGCTTCCGCTCACCATGATCACGCTGATCAGCGTGAACCCCAGCGCCAGCTCGTAGCTGACCATCTGGGCGGCCGCTCGAAGGGACCCCAGGAGCCCGTAGCGGTTGTTCGACCCCCATCCCCCCAGGACCACCCCGAACTCCCCGAGGCTCGCCAGCCCGAAGATGAACAGGACCGCGACGTTGATGTCGGCGACCCGCATCGTGATCTCGCGGCCGAAGAGCGTCACCGAGTCCCCGAAGGGGATGACCGAGACGATCAGAATCGCCGGAATGATGGAGAGGGCGGGGGCGAGGATGTACGTCACGCGGTCGGCGCTGGCCGGGACGATGTCCTCCTTGAAGAAGCCCTTGATGCCGTCGGCGATGGGCTGGAGCAGGCCGAAGGGGCCCACCCGGTTCGGACCCCGGCGCACCTGGATCCGCCCCAGGACCCGGCGCTCGAGCCAGGTGGTGTAGGCCACCATCAGCATCAGGACGCCGAAGACCACCACCACCTTGATCACGCTCTCGATCAGGAAGGCAACCATGGGTTCCTCGCTTTGCTCGGCCGTGAC
>CAZYJP010000275.1:3460-3772 GCA_964647795.1 uncultured Thermodesulfobacteriota bacterium | reverse complement strand
CAGCGGCCCGCGCCGGGGGAGGCCCTTCGTCACCGTGGACTGCGCCGCCCTGCCCGGAGCGCTCCTCGAGAGCGAGCTCTTCGGACACGCCCGGGGGTCCTTCACCGGAGCCCACCGGGAGAGGACTGGGTATTTCGAGGTGGCCTCCGACGGCACGGTCTTCCTGGACGAGATCGGAGAACTGGAGCTTGCCCTGCAGAAGAAGCTCCTGCGGGTGCTGGAAGGGAGGACCTTCGCTCGGGTGGGAGAGTCCCAGCAGAGGCCGACCCAGGCTCGAGTCGTCGCCGCGACGAACCGGGACCTGGACGCAGA
>CAZYJP010000275.1:280-3450 GCA_964647795.1 uncultured Thermodesulfobacteriota bacterium | reverse complement strand
CGGCGGGACGCTTTCGAGAGGATCTCTTCTACCGTCTCCAGGTGGTCGAGATCCACGTGCCCCCGCTCCGGGAGCGGACCGAGGATCTCCCCCTCCTCGTGGCCCACCACCTGGAGCGCCTCAACCGGCGCCTCAACCGGCGGGTCACACGGGTGGCCGCGCCCGCCATGGAGCGGCTCCGGACTTACCCGTGGCCGGGCAACGTCCGTGAGCTCGTGAACCTGCTGGAGAGTATCCTGACGTTCCACGACGTCCAGACCGTGGAGGAGAAAGACCTGCCGCCCCATCTGGGGGAGGGCCGCCCCTCCGGGCCGCCCCCCGGGACCTACCCGGAGCTCAAGGCCCAGGTCCTGGACGCCGCGGGCCGGTCCTACATGGAAGCCCTCCTCGTGCACTACCGGGGCAACGTGAGCCGCGTGGCCGAGCACGCCGGGCTCGACCGCCGCCACATCCACCGGCTCCTCACCGCTCTCGGCCTCGACCCGAACGCCTTCCGCAGCGGCTGAGACAAGAAGGTCCCACGATCGGCGCCGTTCCGGCCCGTCTGGGACCTCTAGGTCTCGGCGCCCCTCCCTCTTCCCGGGACATCCGTGTCTCTCCTAGGGGAAGAATCTCGTATCACGGCTGAAAAATCCAAAGCGTCGATTGCCTTCATCCGGCGAACAACTGAAGTAATTCAAGAGTGTTACGCTGCGTTTCGGCGGTACGCTTCCCGTACTGCGATACTGGTGGAACGAGGTTTGAAAGAAGCTCGGCCGGCCGTCCCGATGGACCCCACCACCGAGAGGAGAGCACCGATGATGCGATGGATCGTCACCCTGGGGTTTGCACTCGCGCTCTGCTGGGCCGGCCCGGCCCGAGCCATCCTGGTCGACCCGTACGACAATATCCTGGCACCGGACGGGTTCTACGGGCTGGCGTACTTCAACTACTACACCGCCGATGAGTTCACGGGCCCGAACGGCAACAAGGCGGCGAGCATCGACCTCACGGCCACCGTCGGCATCCTCCGGCCGCTGGCGTACTTCCACCTCGGTCCCGTTCCCATGGCGTTCCAGATGATCGTGCCCTTTGGGCGGGTCGAGGAGGACAAGATCTTCAAGGAAGACTCGTCCGGGCTGGGTGACATCGTCTTCGGACCCGGGGTCTTCCTCTATGCGAACGAAGACTCCGCGACCTACCTGTCCTACTGGTTCTATGTCTTCTCCCCCACCGGGGAGTGGGACAAGAACCAGGCCATCAACCTCGGGCAGAACCACTGGTACTTCGAGCACCAACTCGCCTTCCACCAGATGCTCGGCAAACTCGTCTTCGACGCCAATCTGAACTACTACCACCACACCGAAGAGCCCGACAACGACTTCAAGCTGCCCCCCCGGTTCGAGGCCGAGGCGAGTCTGGCCTACCAGCTCACCGACCAACTGATTCTGGGAGTGAACGGGGGGGGCTATTGGGATCTCGACGAAGCCGAGCTAGACGGTTCCTCGGTGTCCGACACTAAGGCCAAACGGGTTCAGTTCGGCCCGCTCCTGGGATACCAGTTCACCGAGAGGTTCGGGGCCAACCTGCGGTGGACGCGGGACGTGAGCGCAGCCAACGACACCAAGGGCGACGACGTGTGGCTCCGCGTCGCCTATGCCTTCTGAGAGACGGAGGGAAGACGCCATGCAAAAGATGATTCTGGCGGGAGCAGCCCTGGCCTTGGCCGCGGCGGTCTCCGCCCCGTCGGCCTCGGCCTTTTCCAAGGATTCCCTGGTCTGGAAGAAGTGCGCTCCGTGCCACGAACCGGTGGACGGCAGACTCGCCCGGGTGCAGGAGGTGCGCACCACCCCGGAGGAGTGGACGGTCATCGTCGACCGGATGTACCGGCTGCACGGCATGGAGCTGGGGAAGGGCGAGATGGACGTGCTGCTCAAGGAACTGAGCGCGACCCAGATCCTGACCCCGACCGAGATGGACATGGTGGCGTACCTCAACCTTTTCAATAACCCCCAGCACATCGAGGGGCCGAACGGGGCCGACGAGGAGAGGCTCTTCGCCACCTGCGTGCGGTGCCACAGCTTCGGGAAGATCATCTCCTACCGGATGACGCCGGACCACTGGGCCAAGCTCCGGGACTTCCACCTCTATGTGGACCCCGCGATCATCTTCCAGATGCGCGAGATGCACTGGCGCGACGAGGCTGACGCCGCCCTCCAGTACCTGGCCAAGGCCTACCCTTACGGCGAGGCCTGGAAGGCGCCGGCCGCCCAGCCCGCGGGCAAGTGGCTGGTACTGGGCTACGAGCCGGGGAAGGGGTCCTATCGGGGCACGGCCGAGGTTGCGGACTTGGACAAGGGTGATCTCTCCCTCGCCGGCTCCCTGCAATTCTCCGACGGCACCTCGGAGGTGTTCAGCGGTGAGGGGACGCTCTACGGGGGATACGCCCTGCGCACCCGCACGCGGCACAACGGCTTCGAGACGATGGGGGCCTACTCCCTGGTGGACGGGATCCTCCGCGGCGAGCACCACTTCCCGGCCCCGTACTTCCGCACCTCGTCGAGCACCTGGCACCGGTTGGACGGCGTCGCTCGAGTGCTGCGGGTGACGCCGGACTACCTGCTCGCCAACGAGGAGACCGCGGTCACCGTCGAGGGCGTGAACTTGCCCGAGGTGGGCGCGGCTGACCTGGCCTTCACCGACGCCAAGGTCGAGGTGGTCGCCGCGAAGCGGGTGAGCGCCGAAGCCGTGGAGGCCCGGGTCGTCTACCGCGGAGCCGGGGTGGGTCAGGCCAAACTCCGCGTGAAGGGCCTCGAAGCCGGGACCGTCCGGCTGGCCGGCGCCATCGACCGGATCGCCGTCACTCCCGGCACGGGGCGGGCGCGGCTCGACGGTGGACCCCATTACCCCGCCGAGGGAGTGCAGTTCGAGGCATTGGCGTATGGTGCCGGGGACGTGGCACTGGGACCGGTGCCCGCCAGGTTTTACCTGGCGGAGGAGTCCACCCGCGACAACGACGATGACCTGGCCTGGGTGGGCGCCATCGCCGCCAACGGCACCTTCGTGCCCGCCGGAGACTACGCGCCCGTGCCTGCCCGGGAGTACCAGGGCGAAGCCTCCGGCTGGGTGAAGGTGGTGGCCGAGTACGTGCACGGCGGCAAGACCCATGTGGGAGAGGCCAAGCTGGCGGT
>CAZYJP010000275.1:0-270 GCA_964647795.1 uncultured Thermodesulfobacteriota bacterium | reverse complement strand
GCGCTGACGCTGGCGATCCTGCTCTTTGCCTTCAGCTCGATCATCTACAACTACTACCTGGGCGAGAATGCGCTGGCCGCGATCACCGATTCCAAGCTGGCGGTGACCGTGCCCGACTTCATCCAGAGAATCAAGTGATCGCCACCTACCGCTGGGCAGACCACCGCGTCTTCCCCCACCCGGACGGCGCCGTGCTCTTCGGCGTGGACGACGCCAGCCTGTTCGCCGTCCCGGCGGAGGCTCGGGACGTGCTGGCCCGGTGGCGGGGCC
>CAZYJP010000274.1:2716-3778 GCA_964647795.1 uncultured Thermodesulfobacteriota bacterium | reverse complement strand
ACGACAAACGCGGGCGCGCTGCCGTCGACCAGGGGCTGGGACTGGTCGACCAGGGCGGCTGCCGCCCAGCCGGCGGTGAGGAGGCCCGCGGCGGCGAGCCAGTACGGCATCCTTCCCCTGGTCACAAACCGCGACCTCCCTTGTGCCGCCGCCCCCGGATGCACTTCCCGAAACGCCGTTCCCGAGGGCCCTCTCCGCCGAACCCGACGGGGCCCCCCAAACCTACCCCACCACCGGGCTTCCCCACTCGGCGAGGGCCTCCCGAATGAACCGGATCACCGCCTGATGGACCCCGGCGCCCCTGCCCTCCGGAGGAATCGGCGCCCCGAACCGGAAGTGCACCGGAAGCGAGGGGTCCACCCGGCCGCAGTCCTTGAGGATGCGGCCGCTTCCCCAGGCGTCGGTTCGGAGCGCCAGGGGCACGACCGGCACCGCGGCCCGGGCCGCGAGCTTGACCCCGATGGTGTTGAATTGGGCAGGGTCGAAACCGGGGGATCGGAGCCCCTGGGGAAACACGATCACCGACACCCCCCTCGTGAGCCGCTCCTGGCCGCCCTCGAAGACAGCCCTCAGATCCTCCCGGGGATTCTCCCTGCTGACCGGAATCGGGTCGCGAGAGCGCAGGACCGGACCGAACACCGGGTAGCGCAGCAGCGTGTCCTTGACCACGAAGGTGACGGGCCGAGCCGGCTGGATGATCGCCGGGAGGACGAAGGTCTCCATGGTGCTCATATGGTTGCCCACGAAGACCGCCGGCCCGCCGAGACCTCGGACGTGTTCCATCCCCTCGACCCGGAGTCGCATGCCCACCCCCTCCATGGCCCGGATGATCCCCAGACTCGCCGCCACCCACTCGGCATCGCCGTAGGCTCCCCGGACGGCCAGGCGCCCGGAGCGCAGCACGATTCGGAACACCGGCAGGTAGAAGGCGAGCCCGGGCCACCGGGTTAGGCGGGCGAGGAGCGAACGCCCTGTGCCGGACTGGGTCTGGTAGCTATCCTGGTCGGCGAGGGCCATGGCGGGCATCCGTAAGGGGGTCCTCGGGAGGGCTCAGTATACATC
>CAZYJP010000274.1:0-2616 GCA_964647795.1 uncultured Thermodesulfobacteriota bacterium | reverse complement strand
CTCAGTATACATCAAGGACGCGCAGACCTCAGGTAGCCGGGAGGTGAACCCCTCCCCGCGGCGTGGCCTCGGCATGGAGTAAATCGTCCCGAGGCATGATCGTTGCCCCGCCTTTCCAGGCCGGGCTGCGAGACCCGATTCCCCCCTCCCCGGACGCAGCCGGGGGCGACCGGACTCGGGAGCGGTTGGGCGGCACCGGCCTTGCCCCCTTCCTCAAGTCCGGCCTTCCCGGAAGATCGTCCCGAAGAACCACGCGGCGGTGAGCAGGGCCGCGATCGCCCGGCCCGGAGTCGAGGTGACCACGGGGGCTCCCCAGCGATCGTAGAGGACCAGCCACGGGGTGGGCCCCTCCCCGGCCTCGAAGCCGGCCCGCCGGTTCCTCCGGCAGTCCAGGGCGAAGGCGAGCTGCCAGGCGTTGGCAGCCACATAACCGCCGGTGCCCCACCAGTACCCCAGAAACCGCCGCCATCCCATTGCCCGGCTCGCCCGGTGGGCGAGCCGGGCAATGGGACCGAGTTGCAGACGGCCCGCCCGGCCCTGTTCCCGATACGCCGCCTCGGCCTCTTCGAAGAAGCCCCCAAGTCCGATGGCGTCGAAGTTCCGCAGCAGCGCATTGAGCGTCTGGCGCTCCCTCAAGCCCTCGACCTCGAAGCGCCGGGCCGAGGTCGTGAGGCGGCCGGGAAGCGTCACCCAGGAGCCGGTGGCGAAAACCCGCCGCGCCAGGCGGGCGTCCTCCAGGTACGGGAGCGACTCGTCGAAGCCCCCCAGCTCCTGGAAATATCTCTCCGACAGCCAGAACCCCTGGTCGCCGTTCACGCACTCGGGCCGGCTCAGGAGCGTCTTGGCCTCGTAGAAGTAGTAGCCGTCCTCGAAACGGGGCAACCCGGATTGTGAGCGCCCGAACCGGAGTCCGAAGTGCCCGGCCACCCGCTGGCTATCCCTACGGACGCGCTCGTCGGCCATCTGGTCTCGGGCCCTTGCGAGAAGGCGGCGGTCGCGAATTTCCGTGTCCGCATGGAGGAAGAGCAGATCCGGAGCGCGGGCGCGGGCTGCTCCCGCGTTGAGCTGGCGGCCCCTGCCCGGAGGCGCCGTCAGCGCCCGGACGTCCAGGCCTCTCGCGGCAAAGGGCTCCCCGGCACGGAGGGTTCCGTCCTCGCTCCCCCCGTCCGCGACCAGCACCTCGAGGCTCACCCCCTCCTGAGACGCGAGCCCGTCCAGGAGGACCGGGAGGGTCCGCCCCTCGTTCCGGGAGGGGATGATGACCGAGAGCTCGGGCGGGGTGGCCGACACGGCGCCGGCGCGCTCAGCCCCGGGCTCGGGGCTCGGCGCGGGCCATCAGGAAGTAGATGAAGCCCAGCACCAGGAGGGCGCCCAGAAGCAGGGCAAAGATCACCGGTTCCGGGTGATCCAGGGCCGCGATGAAGAGCTTGCGGATGAAGGCCACCAGCGCGAGCTCGAGGAAGAGCCGCACGTGGAACCTGCCCCCCCGCAGGTGATCCACCTCGGCCTGCAGCAACTCGATCATCATCCACAGGATCAGAAGCGAGCCCAGTGCCTGGATCACTCCCCGGTACAGGTCGGTCCCGAAGGCGTGGATGACGTCGGATACGAACAGGCTGAGGACCCCGACCGCCATGGCCAGGAGCCCCACCATCAGGATGAGGTTGAGGCCGTGCAGAAAGCGCTCGGCCCACCGGACGAGGACCGACTCGAAGCGCCTCGAGAGGAAGACGTTCTTGAGCTCCTCTTCCCGGTAGGAACTGGTGAGCACGTCCAGGTGGAGGTCGACCACCTTGTCCAGGGTCGCCACCAATGCGTCGCGCTCCGGCGGCTCGGGCACCTGGGCGGCCACGTGCCTGCCGCAAAACGCCCGGATGAAGTGCATGGCGGCGTTGACGAAATGCCCGGGCAGCCCGATCTTCACGTGCACCTTGCCGATGCGCTCGAGGCGGCGCAGGAGACGGTTGTCGTACTCCGCGGTCAGCAGATCGCGGAACCAGCCCTTGATCGTGGCCTTGCGCCGCTCCACGGCCTCAGGCGTCTCGAAGTAGCGGGCGGTCCGGGGGTCTTCGGCCAGGTAGTCGTAGAACTCGTCGGCCAGGGAGTCCGCCACGGGGAGCAGGAGCTCCGCGAGGCGCGGGAGATTCTCCGCATCCGCCGGGCCGAAACGGTAGTCCTTGAGCACGTCCTTCATCGCATCCATGGGTGCTCTCCTTCGCTGCCGCTGCACCAGGCTGGGGAAGTCCGGCCCGCGCCCATCACGGATTCCCCTTCAGCGCGGTCGATCCCGGGATGGGGGTCAGGCGAGCCCTTCCCCGCGCAGGACGGCGACGGCCTTCTCCAGGGTCTCCGAGACGGCATCGGATGGGGGGAGCTCCCACACCGCTCGCCCGCTCTCCGGCCCGTTCTGCTCCCAGGCCTCGGCTGCACGGAGGTACACGCCCCAGTCTGCGTCGGAAGGGCCCCCGGCCCTTTCGCCGAGGCGGCGGCGGACCGCTTCGGGGTCGGCCCGGCAGTGGAGGATCAAGCCGGGTACGCCCAGGCGGGCGGCGGCGGCGAGGGCGTCGCGGCGCCGCGCCTCCTCCCGGAAGCTCCCGTCGACGAGGACCCTACCGC
>CAZYJP010000273.1:0-3779 GCA_964647795.1 uncultured Thermodesulfobacteriota bacterium | reverse complement strand
ATTCCAGGTCCGCCGCAAAGGGGTCTTCGACCTCGTGACCGAGGTGGACCTGGCCTGCGAGCGGGCGGCGCGGGACGTGCTGGCCCGCCGAACCCCCGGCACAGCGGTCCTCGGCGAGGAGGGGGGAGCCACGGGGAGCGGTGGGGAGACCTGGCTCCTCGACCCCCTGGACGGCACCACCAATTACGCCCACGGTTTTCCCGTGTTCTGCGTCTCGGTGGCGCTGGAGGACGACCGCGGGGTGCGCCTGGGGGTTGTCTACGATCCCCTCCGGGAGGAGCTCTTCACGGCCGAGAGGGGAGGGGGCGCGCGCCTCAACGGGGATGCGGTCGTCACCTCGGAGACCGCGAAGCTCGAAGGTGCCCTCCTGGCCACGGGATTCCCCTACGACCGCGCCGCCAACCCCCGAAACTACGACGAGTTTCGGGAGCTCACCCAACGGACCCAGGGGGTGCGCCGCAGCGGCTCCGCGGCCCTCGATCTCGCCTATGTCGCCTGCGGACGCCTCGACGGCTTCTGGGAGCCGGGGCTTCGCCCCTGGGATCTGGCCGCGGGATGCCTGCTGGTCACCGAGGCGGGCGGGGCGGTCAGCGGGTACCGGGGCGAGCCCTTCACCCCCTACGACGGCGACGTGGTCGCCTCGAACGGGCGGCTTCACGCGGCCATGCGGCGGGTCTTGGATGGCAGCCAGCCCTGACGCGTCCCGGTCGGACCCTTTCCCCCGGTTCCGACAGCCGGGTCGCAGGAGACGGACAGTCCCGGGGCCCCCTCAGCAGTTTCCCGCTCGCATCCCCCCGGGGGGTGGGGGAATGATCTCCTGTCCGGGCGGGCAGGTGGCCTCGTAGATATCCCGGACCTCCCGGACCACGGCCGGGTCCACACCCGGGAGGCGGTCCCCTTCGTAGACGAGCCAGCTCACCAATGCGCGGGTGGGCAGGCCCAGTGTCGAGCGCTCCACCTGCTCCAGGATGTCGGCAGGGGAGAACTCGAAGAGGAGCTCGACGCCGGCTCGCACGGTGTCGAGTTTCAAATTGAGGTCTCCCTCCGGCCGGCTCATCGCGGCGATGGCCTGAGACAGATTGCCCCATGCGGTACGAACGTCCATGAACTCTCTCTCCGGATCGGGTCGGCGGCTTTCCTCCCCTGCGGCCGGTCGAGTGTACGCAAGGAACCGCCCTCTCGGCAAACCCGGCAGGCAACCGAAGTCGAAGTCCCTGGACCCTTTTCGGGCGGGGGGTCGCGGCACGATCCTGTCGGCACAACCGAGTCCATCGGCTCTGCTCGGCGCGGGTCCGGGGAAGCCAGGAGCGCGGGGGCTCCCCTCCCCCCCTCGGGGACCCGCTGGGGGCCGGGGGGTTCCTGGCTCGGGGATCCCTTCCGCAGATGCCGCGTCCTCAAATGTCGCGTTGACTTCGGCGGAGGGGCCGTGTTAGGAAAGGCGCCGCGGAGGAAACAACATGGGTTGCGGATCTGTCACTTCCATAGGGTTGGATCGTTCGGCCCGAGCTACGGGCGCGGCAGCCGCTGCTGCCACGCGACCGCGTGCTGCCCGGTGCCTCGGGGGCGGGGGATAAAGACAACCCGCCGAATGGACGAATCAAGAGGCCGTGGGCACAACGCTCACGGCCTCTCGCTGTTCTTGGGAACGAAAGTCATGCCTGGGCGGCTCCAGCCGCCCCGCGGAGAAGACCGGGATGAGAAACAATATCGTCCACATCGGCGCGGGGGAGCTCACCTACGAGATCCGGGCGATCGTCGAGATCGCCGAAAAGCTCCAGCGCCTCGGGGTGTCGGTGAACATGGAGAACATTGGAGACCCCGTGGCCAAGGGGGAGAAGATCCCCCTGTGGATGAAGGAGATCGTGGCCAACCTGGCCATGCAGGACTGCTCGTACGCGTATTGCCCCACCAAGGGAGACCGGGACACGCGCCGGTACCTGGCAGACCGGACCAATGCCCGGGGAGGCATCCAGATTTCGCCGGAAGACATCATCTTCTTCAACGGGCTCGGGGACGCGATCCAGAAGGTATACGGACTCCTGCGGCGAGAGGCCCGGGTGATCGGCCCGTCCCCCACCTACTCTACCCACTCGTCCGGGGAGGCGGCCCACGCAGGTCAGCCGCCGGTGTCCTACCTGCTTGACCCGACCGACCACTGGTACCCCGATCTCGAGGACCTGCGGCTATCCATCCAGTACAACCCATCCATCGCCGGGATCCTCATCATCAACCCGGACAACCCGACGGGGGCGGTCTACCCCGAGGAAATCCTCCGGGAGATGATCGCCCTGGCCAGGGAGTACGATCTCTTCGTGATCTGCGACGAGATCTACAACAACATCGTGTACAACGGCCAGAGGACCCGGCCCATCTCGGACCTGATTGGGGACGTGCCGGCCATCGCGATGAAGGGCATCAGCAAGGAGCTTCCCTGGCCCGGAGCGCGGTGCGGCTGGATCGAGGTGTACAACGCCGACAAGGATCCGGTCTTCAGCCGTTACGTGCAGAGCATCGTGGACTCGAAGATGGTGGAGGTCTGCTCCACCACCCTGCCCCAGAAGGCCATCCCCACGATACTCACCCACCCGGCGTACCCGGCGTACCTGGAGGAGCGCAAGCGGCGTTACGAAGAGCACTCGAACATCGCCTATCAGATCCTCCGTGAGGTGCCGGGCCTCAAGGTCAACCGAACCAACGGCGCCTTCTACATGGCGGTAGCGTTCGAGGACGGGATGCTCGGCGAGAGGCAGAGCCTCCCGGTCGCCAACCCCGAAGTGAGGGACCTGGTCGAGAGGCTCGTGGCTCCCCCGGGCCTGCCCCTGGACAAGCGCTTCGTGTATTATCTGCTCGCGTCGGCGGGAATCTGCGTGGTCCCCCTGTCGTCGTTCTGTACCCAGGAGCTGGGGTTCCGGGTGACCCTGCTCGAGCCGGATCGGGAAGTTTTCACTGCCATCTTCCGAACGTTGGCCGCAAAGGTCTCGGAGTATCTCGGATCGGCAGGCGGCCAGACCCGGGCAGCCGTGTGAAGGCCGCTCCCGATGGACTGCCGGATCACCCTTCCTCCCTCCACGCCGCCATGACGTCCAGACACCCCCGGAGCAGTTCCAGGGCACGGGCCTCGGAGTCTGCCTCGGTGTAACAGCGGAACTCCGGGGCGTTGCCCGAGGGACGCAGGTGCACGATCTCCCCGCTTCGCAGCGTTGCGCGCACCCCATCGGTATCTCCCAGGGTCGCCACCCCGCCCTGTCGTGCTCCCAACACCCGGGCAAACGCCCGGGCGAAGGCCTCCCGGTTCTGCAACCCGGAACCCCCGGTGAGTCGCCCGAGCACCGCGCTGCTGAGGGAAGTGGGGAAGTCCTGCAGCCTGTCGCTGGCCGTGAACCGGGCGGGGAGCTCGGCCCGTAGGCCCGAGATCGGCACACCCCGGCTCGCGGCGCTGGCCAGGACGGAGAGGATCACGATGACCGCGTCCCGGGTGGGAAGCGGACTCAGCTCGCGGTCCCCGAGCCGAACCGGGGAGGCAGTCAGGAACCCCCCGTTTGCCTCGTACCCCACCACGGTGCCGCATCCGGCGGCCCGCGCCTGCATCATCCCGGCGATCACGTGGGGCGAGCCGATCCGCGTGCGCACGACCCTCCGGAACCAGCCACAGCGTTCCACCGCCGTGTTGCAGCTCACCGGCACGACGACCGCGTCCGCGCCCAGAAAGCGGGCGGTGATCATCCCCGTCGTGGCGATCCCGATCTCACAGCGATCCCTAACGTTATATTCCGACATGC
>CAZYJP010000272.1:0-3793 GCA_964647795.1 uncultured Thermodesulfobacteriota bacterium | reverse complement strand
CCCCCAAGGGCCCCTCCACCCGGAGCCCCCGCCACGCGCGGCCCACGGGACTCACGCCCCCACCGGGAGGCCCTCGAGAGCGGCCACGGCCTCGCGGAAGGCTTGGGGCACACGGCGGGGCTTCCGGGCAGTGTAGTCGAAAGCCACCAGAGCCGTGGTCCCTTCGGCGGTGACCGCACCCTGCCGCTCCACCCGATACCCCATCGCAAAGGAGGTCCGCCCCACGCCCTCCACCCGCACTCCGATCTCCAGCACGTCCCCCAGGAACATCTCGGCGCGGTATCGGACCCGGGCCTCTGGCAGGATGAGCCCCAGGCCGCCACCGATGTCCGACTCCGAGAAGGGCCCCAGCCGGGCCAGGTAGGCGATGCGGCCGTCCTGGAAGTAGTTGAGGAGCGCGGCGTTGGAGACGTGGCCGGCGTAGTTGATGTCGCCGATCCGGACCGAGTAGGGCATGGTGAACCGGAAGCCTTCCATGGTCTCCTCCGCGGGGGGTGTGCGTTGAGCTGCCGTGAGAAGAGGGGAGCGAACGGTACGACGCGCAGCTGTGTTGGGTCAATCCCGACCAAGGGGGACATCCCGACCAAGGGGGAACACCCGGGGGGAGGACCGACGGGCGGGCTGGGCGCCACCAAGACCGTCCCATTCCGGGATGCCTCGCGCCTTCGCCGGAACCGGGTGAATCCCGGCCCCTGCGGTCCTTGACACGCTGTTTGATGTCCGCTAAGGTCCGCCAAACGGTCGGTTGATGAGGGACTCATGGGCGAAAGGAAGCGGTTGCAGCCGGAGTTGCGCAGGCGCCAGATCCTGGACGCCGCCGTTCACCTCTTCTACGAGGTGGGGTACGAGGGCACGAGTCTCCGGGACCTGTCCGCGCGCGTCGGGATCAACAAGGCCACGATCTACCACTACTTCGAGAGCAAGGAGGAGATCCTCTTCGATCTGATCCGGCAGGTGGGCCAGGAGCTCCTGAAGGGAGTGCGGCAGGAGTCCCGAAAGAAGGCGGCCCCGCTCGACGTGTTGGAGGGGATGATCCGTTTCCAGATCGAATACATGGAGAACCACGTGGAGGAAATCAAGGTCCTCGTGGAGGAGAAGAAGAGTCTGCGGTCCGAGCTGCAGCAGGCGAGCCGGGCCACCGAGAGCGAGATCCTGCAGCTCTACAAGGACGCCCTCGCCCGCTGCGAAGCAGCGGGCGAGGTGCGGTCCGTCCACGCGACCACCGCCGCCTTCGGCATCCTCGGGCAGATCAACTGGCTCTACCACTGGTACAAGCCGGAGGGGCCCTTGTCGATTCGCGAGCTGGCGGACGCCGTGGTGACGCTCCTCTTTCACGGCCTGCTCCCCTCTGGGGCGGCGGGAGGCCCGGCATGAGAGTGGCGATCGTGGGGGCTGGGGTGCTGGGTTCGATCTTCGGCAGCCTGCTGGCCCGCGGCGGGTTCCAGGTCTCCCTGATCGAGATCCTCGAGGAACGGGTCCGGCTCATCGAGCGGGAGGGCCTGTGGCTCCAGATGCCCGGCGGCGAGCGGGTCCACTCCCGACTGGCGATCACCGGCGCCCCAGAGACCTTGGGGCAACAGGACCTTGTGATGGTGTGCGTCAAAGGCTACCACACCGCCTCTGCCATTCGGGATGCCCTGCCGCTCCTCGGTCCGGACACCCTGGTGCTCTCGGTCCAGAACGGTCTCGGCAACCTCGAGGTCATCGCCGATGCGGTGGGGCCCGAGCGGGTGGTCGGCGGGATCACGGCCCACTCGGGCATGGCCGTCGGGATGAACGAAGTGCGCTACGTGGGGGGACTCGGCCCACTGCTCGTCATCGGCCCCTACGACGGAGTGAGGCGACCGGGGTTCGCCCGCCTGGTGGAAACACTGGGGGGCGCAGGCCTCGACGTCCACGACGTAACCGACATCAACGGAGTCATCTGGAAGAAGCTGATCGCCAATGTGGCCACCAACTGCGTCGCGGCCCTGACCGGACTCACGGGCGGCCAGGCGGTGGCGCACGCAGCCACGGTCCAGCTCATTCGCGGCCTCGCCGCCGAGCTCGCGAAAGTCGCCCAGGCCAAGGGCATCGACCTGCCGGAGTTCGAGGACCCGGGGGAGTTCGCCCTCAAGGCCTTCGCAAGCACCCGGGACAACAAGGTTTCGATGCTCCAGGACGTGGAAGCCGGGCGCCCCACGGAGATCGGAAACCTCAACGAGGTGATCGTGGCCGAGGGATTTCGCCGGGGGATCCCCACCCCGTATAACCAGGCCGTATCCTGGCTGGTTCGGGGAGTGGAGGAGCGAAACCGGCTTCGACTGGCCGCCATGGAGGACAAGGGGCTCAGCGCCTGAAGACCGACCGCCCTCCAGTTCACCAGAAGTGCGCACAGGGCCGGCCGGGGAGCCGGCCCTGTGCGTTGGAGAGATGCCCATGCAGATCCGGGTGGACTGCTACGCCGGATACCGAGGGGAGGAGACCCCCCGACGCTTCCACCTGGGTTTTCGGCAGGTCGAGGTCCAGGAAGTCCTGGACCGCTGGCTTTCCCCGGAAATCCGGTACTTCAAGGTCCGGGGCGACGACGGCGCCCTCTACATCCTGTGTCACGACACCGAGTCGGACCGGTGGTCTCTCTCCCTCTTCGACCGCCGTCCCGCCCCCACCCCTCAGGCGGCCCCCACGGGGCGTCTGTGAAGAGATCGTCCTGAGCAGGCCGGAGGGAACGGCGAGCACTTCAGGAAAAAGCTCTCTCTGTCTTTGACAAGAAACCGTGAATCCGTTACGTTGCGCCGCCTGGGTACCGCAAACGGGAGGGGGACATGGAGGCGAGGGCCGAGGCGGGCGAAGCGGACGGGCGCATCCTGGACAGCCTGGGGTGGGGAGTCCTGGTGGTGGGGCGGTGGTCGCGTACCATCCGCCGCTACAACCGAAGGATGGCCGAGATCACAGGGTTTCCGGCCGATGCCGCCCTGGGCCGGCACGTGGCCGACTTCTTCTCGTACCTGCGGGGCCTGGACCTGGAGGCCCTGGACGAGGAGATCCAGCGCACCGGCGGGTTCGAGGCAAGAAGTCTGCGCCTGGAGAGGCATGGGGGGGAGGTGGTGTACCGTCACCTGCGCGGGGACGTGCTCGAAGGGGGCGCGGGCGAAGAGGAAGCGGTGGTCGTCAGCGTCCAGGACGTGACCGAGCGCGAGCACATGCGGCTGTGCATGGCGCGATACCTCACCCGGGAAGTGGCAGAGCTCGTACTCTCGGTACGGCCGGGGGAGTTCCTGGAGGGACGGGAGCTCGACGTGGCGGTGCTCGTGGCCGACATGCGCGACTTCACGGACGCGGCTGAAGGGCTGACCCCGGAAGAGCTCTTCGAGACCCTCAACGCCTACCTCGCACCCATGGCCGAGATCGTGGTGGGACACCGGGGAATGATCGACAAGTTCACGGGCGACGGGTTCATGGCGGTCTTCGGCGCACCCTCGGTCACGGGAGGCGAGGTCGACCGTGCGCTTCGAACGGCCCTGGATCTGGTGCGGGTGGTGGAGGATCTCTCGGGCGCGCGCGCCCGCTCGGGCCTGCCCCAGGTGGGCGTGGGCTACGGCGTCCACTGGGGCACCGCGCAGGCAGGGAACCTGGGCAGCGACCTGCGGATGGAGTACACCGTGGTGGGCGACACGGTGAACCTGGCCCACCGGGTGCAGGCCCTGGCCGCGGCCGGCGAGGTTCTCGCCACCCGGGCAGCGGTCAAGGAGGCACATGACAACTTCCGGTGGGGGGACGGACGATGGGTGCGCCTGCGCGGCCGCCGGAACCG
>CAZYJP010000271.1:0-3812 GCA_964647795.1 uncultured Thermodesulfobacteriota bacterium | reverse complement strand
CGGGCCTTCGGGGCTCGGCGGTTCCCCGGGGGCCTGATCGTCCTCGCCGGGCGGGGGGCCCGGCCTGACCTGGGCACGGGCCTTCTCTCGAGCCTTCCCGTAGCGGGGAGGCTCCGGAGGGGGGTGCACTTCCTTGTAGATGGTGCGCTGGAGGTCGTCGGTGGCCCGCCGGAACTCCGCCAGCCCGCGGCCCAGGGTCCGCGCGAGGTCGGGCAGCTTCTTGGGGCCGATTACGATCAGGGCCAGGGCGAGGATGATGAGGATCTCGGACATGCCCATTCCGAACACGGGGCACCTCGGCGAGGGAGAGGAAAGTTCCCGCAGCATAGAAGCTGGGCGCCCGGAGTGTCAAGGCGGCCTTGACAAGGGCGAAAGCGGCCTGGTATAGAGAGTCCGCCCCGAGCCGGACGCGCCGGGGCCGCTTCGACGACGACTGCACAGGCACGTAGCTCAGTGGGAGAGCACCTGCCCGACACGCAGGGGGTCGGCGGTTCAATCCCGCCCGTGCCTACCACTCTGGTTCGTCCGAGTCGACTGCGAGGGGCATCGCGTGGGCCGCCCACCGATGCCTTTTTCTCTTTGTCCGCGCGGTCTTGCCCGCCCGCGGGCCCGGAATCCGGGGCCTGGAGGCGGCGGACCCCCTGAGGAGTGCCCAGAGCCATGGCGATTCACGTCACCCTGCCGGACGGCAGCGTTCGGGAGGTGCCGCTCGGAACCCCGCCCTCGGCGATCGCCGCGCACATCGGCAAGCGCTTGGCCCGCGATGCCGTGGCCGCCGAGGTGGACGGCCGCTTGGTGGACCTAACTGTTCCCCTGGCGGGGGATTGCTCCCTCAAGCTCCACACCGGAACCACCCCCGAAGGGCTCGACGTGCTGCGCCACTCCGCGGCGCACCTCATGGCCCAGGCGGTCAAGCGGCTCTTCCCAGACGTGAAGGTCGCCATCGGTCCGGCGACAGAGGAGGGTTTCTACTACGACTTCGACGCCCCCCGCCCCTTTCGCCCGGAGGATCTGGAGGCGATCGAGGCCGAGATGGAGCGGTTGGCCCGGGAAGACGTGCCGGTGTCGCGCCAGGTGCTGACCCGCGAGGAGGCTCTGGCGCTCTTCGGATCCCAGGGTGAGACGTACAAGGCCGAGCTGATTCGGGATCTGCCCGAGGGGGAGACCCTCTCGGTCTACCGCCAGGGGGACTTCGTCGACCTGTGCCGGGGGCCCCACGTGCCGTCCACCGGGAAGCTTCGGGCGTTCAAGCTCCTCTCGGTGGCGGGCGCCTACTGGCGCGGCGACGAGAAGAACGCCATGCTCCAGCGGATCTACGGCACGGCGTTTGCCGACCGGGAGGCGCTTGAGCACCGGCTCCGGATGCTCGAGGAGGCCCGAAAGCGCGATCACCGAAAGCTCGGCCGCGAGCTCGAGCTCTTCTCCATCGAAGACGAGGTGGGGCCCGGGTTCGTCATCTGGCACCCGAAGGGCGCGCTCCTGAGGACGATCCTCGAAGACTTCGAGCGCCGGGAGCACCTAAAGCGCGGGTACCAGATCGTGATGGGGCCGCAGCTTCTGCGCAAGGAGCTCTGGGAGCGCTCGGGCCACTACGACAACTACCGCGAGAACATGTACTTCACCGAGGTGGAGGGCCAGTCCTACGGCATCAAGCCCATGAACTGCCTGGCCCACATGTTCATCTACAAGTCGAAGCTGCGCTCCTACCGGGACCTGCCCCTGCGCTTCTTCGAGCTCGGCACGGTCTACCGCCACGAGAAGTCGGGGGTGCTCCACGGGCTCACCCGGGTGCGGGGCTTCACCCAGGACGACGCCCACCTGCTCTGCACGCCGGAGCAACTCCAGGAAGAGATTACCGGCATCTTGGAGTTCATCAAGGACGTGATGGACCGGTTCCGCTTCTCTTACGAAGTCGAGCTCTCGACGCGCCCAGAGAAGTCCATCGGCGACGACGAGGCCTGGGAGCGCGCCACCGGCGCGCTGCGCCAGGCCCTGGAGACCCACGCCATCCCCTACGAGGTCAACGAGGGGGACGGCGCCTTCTACGGGCCCAAGATCGACGTCAAGCTCAAGGACGCGCTTGACAGAAGGTGGCAGTGTGCTACAATCCAGGCCGATTTTACGCTTCCGGAGCGCTTCGATCTGACCTACGTGGCGCCGGACGGGGAGCGCCGGCGGCCGGTGATGCTCCACCGGGTGATCCTGGGCTCCATCGAGCGGTTCATCGGGATCCTGATCGAGCACTACGCCGGGGCGTTTCCCACGTGGCTCGCCCCCGTGCAGGCCGTCCTCCTGCCGATCACCGACCGCCACATCCCCTACGCCAAGAAGGTGCAGGGGATTTTGCGTTCCCGCGGGCTCCGCGCGGAGCTGGACGACCGCAACGAGAAACTGGGTTACAAGGTTCGCGAGGCCCAGCTCCAGAAGATCCCCTACATGGTGGTCGTGGGGGACAAAGAGGTGGAACAGGAGGCGGTCTCACCCCGGCTCCGGTCCGGGGAGGCCCAGTCCCTGATTCCGCTGGACGCATTCGTCCGGCAGTTGGAAGAGGAAGCGACGGCCCACCTCCGCTGAGAAGGGAGGGCCGGGATCTCAACCGAGGAGGTGTCTCATCGCCGACCAACCGCGCATCAACCGCATGATCCGCGTCCGAGAAGTGCGCACCATCGGGCCCGAGGGGGACCAGCTGGGGATCCTGCCGATCGAGAGGGCGCTCGCCCTGGCCGAGGAGCAGGAGCTCGACCTGGTGGAGGTTGCTCCCATGGCCAGCCCGCCGGTGTGCAAGATCATGGACTACGGCCGCTACAAGTATCACATGGCCAAGAAGGCGGCAGAGGCCAAGAAGCGGCAGGTGGTGATCCAGATCAAGGAGGTGAAGGTCCGCCCAAAGACCGACGAGCACGACTTCCAGGTCAAGCTCAAGAAGGTGCGCGAGTTTCTGGAAGAGGGGAACAAGGTCAAGGTCACGGTGATGTTTCGGGGCCGGGAGGTGACCCTGCCGGAGAAGGGTCTCGAGCAGTTGCAGAAGATGGTGGAGAGTCTGGAAGGTGTCTCGAAGGTGGAATCGCCGCCCCGCCGGGAAGGGCGCACCATGTTCCTGATGCTCGCCCCGGTGGCCAAGGCCCCGCCCAAGTAGACCGGAGAGAGAGACGATGCCCAAGCTCAAGACGAAGCGGGCCGCGGCCAAGCGGTTCAAGTTCACGGCCAGCGGCAAGGTCAAGCACCGCAAGGCCTTCCGGAGCCACATCCTCGGGGGCAAAGACCGCAAGAGGAAGCGTCAGTTGCGGGGGCCGGGGTACGTGGACGACACCAACCTGAAGGCGGTCAAGAAACTCCTGCCCTACCTGTAGGCCGGTAAGCGGACGTCTTTTCCGACCACCCGCGCGAACGCCTCATCCCCGGGCTGCCATGTGCCTGGGGGATAGGCCCGGGCCCTCGAGCCCGGTGCGGGGGGTCCTCTCACGAGGAGAAAGCCATGGCACGCAGCACACCTTCGGTTGCCTCGCGGCAGCGCCGAAAGAAGATTCTCAAGCAGGCCAGCGGGTACGTGGGCGGGCGGCACCGTCTGCTGCGTACCGCCACCGAGGCCCTGCACCGCGCCTGGGCCTACGGGTACCGGGACCGCAAGGTGCGGAAGCGGGAGTTCCGCAGGCTCTGGATCGCGCGCATCAGCGCCGCGGCCAAGATGAACGGCACCTCCTACAGCCGGCTCATCGACGCCCTGAAGAAATGCGACGCGGCTCTGGACCGGAAGGCCCTCGCCGAGATCGCGGTGCGGCACCCCGAGGATTTCTCCCGCCTCGTCGGACAGG
>CAZYJP010000270.1:0-3839 GCA_964647795.1 uncultured Thermodesulfobacteriota bacterium | reverse complement strand
TCAGCCTGCCCATGCTCCGGGGCGCGGTGCCCAAGCTCGCCCGGGCCGGAGCGGCGGACCGGGTCACCCTGCAGAACGCCTCCGCCGAAGACCTGCCCTACCGGGACGGGGTCTTCGACGCCGTCACCATCGCCTTCGGCATCCGCAACGTGGTGCGCCGGGAGCGGGCCCTGGGGGAGCTCTTCCGGGTCCTCGCACCCGGCGGGCGCGCCCTGATCCTGGATTTTTCCCTGCCTCCCCAGCCCCTGGTCCGGGCGGGGTACGGGTTCTACTTCCACCGGGTGCTGCCGTTCCTGGGGGGGGTCGTCTCCGGGAGCTTCCGGGCGTACCGATACCTGCCGCGAAGCGTGGCGGACTTTCCGCCGCGCCGGCAGTTCTGCCGGCTCCTGGAGGACCAGGGGTTTTCCGAGGTGGGGTTCGAGGACTTCACCCTGGGGGTGGCGACGCTATACCGCGGGACGAAGGCTCACCGCTCCAGCCCGCACTCCCGGATCTTGTAGAGCAGCGTCTTGTAGCTCACGTCGAGGATCTTCGCGGCCTTGCGGCGGTTCCAGTTGGTCTGTTCGAGCACCGCCGCGATCATGCGCCGCTCGGCGTCGGTCGCCGCCCGGCGGGCGATCTCCTTGAGGGAGATGGTGCCCCCCGACTCGAGGTCGAGGCCGCTCAGGACGCTCTCGGTCTCGGCCTCGGGCAGCATGGGGGCGGGGGTCGCGGGCGAGACGTTCCGGCCCTTGAACTCGCTGAAGATGAAGCGCTCGTCGTCGAGGATCACCAGCCGCTTCACCAGGTTCTCCAGCTCGCGGACGTTTCCGGGCCAGTCATAGGAGAGGAAGTAGGCCATGAGCTGGTCCGAGACCTCCACCCGGGCCCGCCCGTACTTCTCGGAGAACTTGTGGAGGAAGTACCGCGTCAGGAGGGGGATGTCCTCCCGGCGCTCCCGCAGGGGGGGAACCCGGATGTTCACCACGTTGAGGCGGTAGTACAGATCCTCACGGAACTGGCGCTCCTCCACGGCCTGGCGGAGGTCCCGGTTGGTGGCGCACACCACCCGCACGTCCACACGGAGCGGCTCGTTGCCCCCCAGCCGGCAGAACTCCCGATCCTGGAGCACCTGGAGGATCTTGGCCTGGAGGGCCAGGGTCATCTCCCCGATCTCGTCGAGGAAGATGGTACCGCCGTGGGCGTACTCGAACTTGCCCTCCTTGCGCTTGAGCGCCCCGGTGAAGGCCCCCTTCTCGTACCCGAAGAGCTCGCTCTCCAGCAGGTCCGGGGGGAGCGCCGCGCAGTTCACCTTGACCCAGCGTCCCTCCGCCCGGGACGAATTCCGGTGCAGGCGGCGGGCCACCAGTTCCTTGCCCACCCCGCTCTCGCCGTCCACCAGCACCGTCACGTCCGTGTCGGCGATGTTGTCCAGGAGCTCCTTCATCTCCTGGAGGGACCGGCTCACCCCGACGATCGGGTCCACCGCGTCCTGGGCGCGCAGTTGGGCCCGCAGCCGCTGGATCTCCTCGGTCAGCCGGCGGCGCTCCAGCGCCTTCTCCACCGCCAGCTGGAGCTCGTCGGCGTCGAACGCCTTGTCGATGTAGTCGTAGGCCCCGGCCTTCATGGCCCGCACCACGGTGGCCGTCTGCCCCACACCCGAGAGCATGATGACCGGGAGCTCCGGGTCCTTCTCCTTGAGCTGGGCCAGGGTCTCGATGCCGTCCATGCCGGGCATCATGATGTCGAGGATGACCACGTCGGGCTTGAGGCCGTTCTCCAGGCGCGCCAGGGCCTCCACCCCCCCCGGGACGGCCTCGACCCGATACCCCTCCAGCGACAGCAGGCTGTCCAGGTAATCCCGAATGCCGGCGTCGTCGTCGACCACCAGAACGGTGGGATGTTCCGCCATGAAAACCTCTGTCCGCAGGCTTCGCCGAGGACTGGCCGCCGGGAAGCCCGGGTCACACCCTCCGCGCACAAACACGGTCTACTCTTCGGCCTGGCCGCGCCCGGCTTGAGAACCCCTGTGGGGAACGCCGGCCCCCCCGCCGTGGAGCGGGGCCCCCGGGGGCCGTGCAAGGGGAGCGGGGCGCCGCGGGCCGTTCGGCGGGAGGGGTGGGGATGGGAAAGCGCAGCAGGAGCTCGGTCTCAGGAATCGACGCGGATCTTCAATTCCTTGCCGACCTTGAAGAAGGGGAGCCGCTTCTCCGGCACGTGGATCTTCTCCCCGGTCTTGGGGTTCCGGCCCACGTAGGCGTCGTACTTCTTGTTCACGAAGCTCCCGAAGCCCCGGATCTCGATGCGGTCGTCCTCGATGATCGCCTCGACGAACGTGTCGAAGAAGGTGTTGACCACCTCCTTGGCCGCCTTCAACGGGAGTCCGCCCCCCTCTGCAAGCGCCTTGATGAGCTCCGACTTGTTCATCCACGCCTCCCAACCCACACCGCCGGGGGCAAAGGGTGGTGCCCCCGGCAGGACTCGAACCTGCGGCACCAGGATTAGGAATCCTGTGCTCTATCCACCTGAGCTACGGGGGCGCCCGAATCCGGACGCGCCGATGCTAGATGCGGAAATCGCCAAAGTCAAGGTTTGTTTGGGTTTTTCGCTCCTCAGGCCACTTGACGGGCGCCCGCGCCTCCCCGTATACAGAGGCGTTGCACCGCCTTCGCACCCTGCGCTCCCGAGAGGCTCCATGGTCGACCTGCACATCCACACCACCTGCTCGGACGGCGGCCTCACGCCCAGCGAGGTGGTGGCCTACGCCCAGACCCGCGGGCTCCACGCCGTCGCCATCACCGACCACGACAGCGTCGAGGGCAACGACGAAGCGGGCCGGGCCGGGCGGGCGGTGGGTCTCCCGGTCGTGCCGGGGGTGGAGATCTCTACCCAGTGGACGGGGGTGACCTTCCACCTCCTCGGCTACGGGCTCGACCGCCTCACCGAACGCGTGCGCCGGGCCTTCGAGTTCCTGGTGGAGAGCCGTCGCCGGCGAAATCCCCGGATGATCCAGCGCCTACAGGACCTGGGGGTGGACATCACCCTCGACGAAGTCCTCGCCGAAGCAGGCGGCTCCCTCGTCGGCCGCCCCCACTTCGCTCGGGTCCTCCTGCGAAAGGGCGTGGTGGGCTCGATGCAGCAGGCCTTCGACCGCTACCTGGGCCGGGGCGCCCCCGCCTACGTGAACAAGGAGCGCCTGAGCCCTGCGCAGTCGGCCGACCTCATCCGGGAGGCGGGCGGCGTGATGGTCCTGGCCCATCCGGGGCTCCTCGAAGGCGAGCGCCCCGGAGCCCTCGCCGAGGTGCTGAGCCACCTGCTCTCCCTCGGCCTGGCGGGCATCGAGGTCTACTATAGCCGCCACACCCCCGAGCAGGTGGCGCGCTACGGAGAGCTCGCCCGCCGCCACGGCCTCCTGCTCACCGGGGGGAGCGACTTCCACCGGCCGGGCGAGGGGGGCCCGGAGATGGGCACCGGCTACGGCGGCATGCGGGTGCCCGACGGGTGCTACCACGCCCTGCTGGAGCGCCTCACGCCCGTGTGAGCCCGACCCTTCAGGCGTAGCGGAGGGCCGCCCCCACCCCCCCCTCACCCTGAAGACCCCCGTGGCCGTCCAGGGCCACCACCTTCCCGTCGGCGGCCAGGGTCCCGCGGATGAGCTCCTCCCCCAGTTCCACCCCCTCGACGGGTTTCCCGCACTGGGGGCACCCCAGGGGCACCTTGACGCCGAGGGCCCCACACGCGAAGCACTTCCAACCCGACTCCCGGAACGACCGGGTGACATAGAGCACGTGGACCCGGCCCGCGGCCACCGCCTGGGCCACGGGCTCCGGGCCGGCAACCCCGCGGCCGGTGCCCCGGAC
>CAZYJP010000269.1:0-3849 GCA_964647795.1 uncultured Thermodesulfobacteriota bacterium | reverse complement strand
TCGCCAAGGAGGCCCGCGCGGCAGGGGCGAAGACCGACGCAGAGGTGGCCCGGCACGTCGCCGACGCCCTGGCCGGAGGCCGGCTCAAGTTTGCCGTGGAGGACCCCGACGCCCCCTCCTCGTGGCCGCGGCTGTGGTTCATCTGGCGGGGCAACGCCATCGGCTCCAGCGCCAAGGGCCACGAGTACTTCCTCAAGCACTATCTGGGGACCCACACCAACGCCGTGGCCCGGGAGGTCGCCGACGGCAAGGTCCACGAAGTCGACGCCTCGAAGCCGGCTCCCGTGGGCAAGCTGGACCTGATCGTGGACCTCAATTTCCGCATGGACACCTCGGCGCTCTACTCAGACGTCATCTTGCCGGCAGCCACCTGGTACGAGAAGGACGACCTCAACACCACCGACATGCACACCTTCATCAACCCTATGCAGGAGGCGGTGGCGCCGGCGTGGGAGTCCCGCAGCGACTGGGAGATCTTCAAGGCCGTGGCCCGCAAGGTGAGCGAGCTCGCCCCCGGTCACCTGCCCGAACCGCTGGAGGACGTGGTGATGCTCCCCCTCCAGCACGACACCCCGGACGAGCTGGCCCAGCCCCGGGTGCGGGACTGGAAGGCCGGCGAGATCGACCCCATCCCGGGTGTCTCGATGCCCAAGTTCCGCGTGGTGGCCCGGGACTATGTGAACCTGTACGACCGGATGATCACCCTGGGCCGCGCGGTGGAGGAGAACGGGGTGGCCGCCCACGGCCTCTCGATCCCCGTGGGGGACTTCTACCGGACCCTGGCCGAGCGCCAACCCCGGCGGTCCCGTGACGGTGCGCACCGGGGTCTGCCCTCCCTGGAAGACGCCCGGGAGGTGGCCGAGGCGATCCTTCTGCTCGACCCGGCCTCGAACGGCGAGCTCGCCTGGCGGGCCTTCGAGGTGGAGGAGCACAAGACCGGCCTCTCCCTCACGGGCCTGGCCGAGGCCACCCGGGCCTCTCGGACCTCGTTCGCCGACATCGTGGCGCAGCCGAGGCGGGTGCTCACCTCTCCCACCTGGTCGGCGCTGATCAACGACGGCCGGCCGTACGCCCCCTTCACCCTGAACGTGGAGAAGGGCGTCCCGTGGCGCACCCTCACCGGCCGCCAGCATGTGTACCTGGACCACGACATGTACCTGGCCTGGGGGGAGCACCTGCCCACCTTCAAGCCGCGGCCGGAGCACCACATGGTGGACGACCTCACCCAGACGAAGCTCCAGGTCGGGGAGAGTCGAGCGCTCAACTACATCACGCCTCACGCCAAGTGGAGCATCCACTCCACCTTCTCGGACAACCTGAAAATGATGACCCTCTCCCGGGGCGGATATCCCATGTGGCTCAACGACAAGGAGGCCGCCGAGCTCGGCATCGGCGACAACGACTGGGTCGAGATGTACAACGACCACGGGGTATACGTGCAGCGGGCCGCGGTCTCGGCCCGGATCCCCCGGGGGTCGGTATTCGTCTACCACGCCACGGAGCGCACGGTGGGGGTGCCCATCTCGCCGCTCCGGGGCAAGCGGGCCGGCATGCACAACTCGGTAGACCGGGTGCGGCTCAAGCCGCTCCTGATGAGTGGCGGCTATGCCCAGTTCACTTACGCCTTCAACTATTGGGGACCAGTGGGCATCAACCGGGACAATTTCGTGTACGTCCGGCGGATCGACCGGCCGGAGTTTTGAAGAACGAGAGGGTAATTTGACAGGATAACGGGATGGACGGGATAGGTCTCTGTTCTTGCTGACAGGTTGTTTCATGCGCCGCGCAGAGGTTCTTCAAAAATATCCTGTTGATCCTGTTGTCCCGTCTACATGATTTTCAAGGAGCCGATCATGAACGTTCGCGCCCACATGAGCATGCTCTTCCATCTGGACAAGTGCCTCGGCTGCCACACCTGCTCCATCTCCTGCAAGAACCTTTGGACCGACCCCAGGGGCTCGGAGTACATGTGGTGGAACAACGTGGAGGCCCGCCCGGGGACGGGCTACCCCACCCTGTGGGAGGACCAGGAGCACTTCCGGGGAGGCTGGCAGCTCAAGGGGGGAGAGCTCAAGCTCCGGCTCCAGTCGCGCCTGGGGGGGCTGGCACGGCTCTTCTACAACCCCTCCCTCCCCAGCCTCGACGACTACTACGAGCCCTTCACCTTCCGGTACCAGGACCTCTTCGACGCCCCGGCGGCCGACGACCAGCCCACGGCGATCCCCGTCTCCCTGGTCACCGGCGAGCCGATGGAGATCGAGGCCGGCCCGAACTGGGACGACGACCTGGGCGGCTCGAACCTCTATGCCCGAAACGACCCCAACCTCGAGGGTCTGACGCCGGAAGTCCGCGCCCAGTTCGAGGAAGTCGAGCGGGTGGTCTTGACCTACGTGCCCCGCATCTGCAATCACTGCCTGAACCCCTCCTGCGCGGCGGCGTGCCCTTCGGGCGCCATCTACAAACGGGCAGAGGACGGGGTGGTGCTGATCAATGAGCAGCGCTGCCGCGGCTGGCGGCTCTGCGTGGCCGCCTGCCCCTACAAGAAGACCTTCAACAACTGGGCGACGGGCAAGTCCGAGAAGTGCATCCTGTGCTTCCCGCGCCTCGAGACCGGGCAGGCCACGGGATGCGCCCACTCCTGCGTGGGGCGGATCCGGTACCTGGGGGTCGTCCTCTACGACGCCGACAAGATCCCGTCGGCGGCCGAGGTTCCGGACGACGAGGTCCTCGCCTCCCAGCTCGACGCGCTCCTCGACCCGCAGGACCCGGCCGTGATCCGGGCCGCGGAAGCTGCGGGCCTCCAGCCCGACTGGATCCAAGCCGCCCAGCGCTCGCCGGTGTACCGGTTCGTGAAGGAGTGGGGGCTCGCCTTCCCCATCCACCCGGAGTACCGGACGATGGCGATGATGTTCTATGTGCCGCCGCTCTCGCCGGTCCTCAGCACGGCCGGGAAGGGGGGCGTGGACCTCGCCTCTGGCGACGGCGCCGATCCCCTCGCCGCCCTGGAGCAGGCGCGAATCCCCGTGCGCTATCTGGCGAGCCTCTTCACGGCCGGCGCCGAGGAGCCCATGCGTCGGGCTCTCCGGAAGCTCGCGGTCATCCGGGCCTTCAAGCGGGCCCAGAGCGTCGACGGCGCGGTGTCCCCGGCCCTCCTCGAGACGCTGACTGCCGTGGGGCTGACCCCCGAGGCGGCCGAGGCCGTGTACGAACTGACCACCACGGCGACCTTCGACCAGCGCTTCGTCCTGCCCGCCTACCACCGGGAGGTCGAGAACGGGCCGTGGGGAAGCGCCGAGGATCGCCGGGCCGGGGTGGGCATGGGGTACACCGCTTCGCCGGCGAAGGAGGTGTGACGTGGGAGCGTTCGCCGTCCTCGCCGAGTCTTTCCGTTACCCCGCACCGGGGCGCCTCGAAACATTGCGCGCGGAGGTGTCCCGGCTTCCCCAGGGCCCGGTGCGCGCCCGGCTCGAGGCCTTTCTGGCCGACGTGGGCGGCCGCCCCCTGGAGGAGTGGGAGGAGCTTTCGACGCGGACGCTGGATCTGGAGCTCGCCTCGGCCCCCTACGTGGGCTTTCAGGTCTGGGGAGACAAGTACCAACGGAGCCCCTTCCTCATGGAGCTCAAGGCGGCGATGGGCCGGGCCGGGGTGGACCTCGACGGCGAGCTGCCGGACCACCTGGTGCCCGTCCTCCGGTACCTGGACAGGTGCGACGACCCCTTGGGCCAGCTGGTCGACGTCCTGGGCCCGGCGCTGGAATCGCTGGAGAAGGCCCTACGGTCGTCGGACCCGGACAACCCCTATCTACACCTGATCGCCGGCGCGCGGCGCCAGTCGGAGGAGCGGGCGGAG
>CAZYJP010000268.1:0-3875 GCA_964647795.1 uncultured Thermodesulfobacteriota bacterium | reverse complement strand
CGGCGCACCAGGGCGCCCTGGAAGCCGGCGGCCGCACCGTCGCGGTCTTCGGCGCCGGCCTCGACGTGATCTACCCTGGGTGGAACGCCCCGCTCGCCCGCGGGGTGCGGGAGAGCGGGGCCTGGGTGAGCGAGCTCCCTCTGGGGAGTGAGCCTCGGGCCCACCACTTTCCCCGCAGGAACCGGATCATCAGCGGCCTGAGCCTAGGCGTCGTCGTGGTGGAGGCTGCCGAGCGCAGCGGTTCCCTCATCACGGCGACCTGCGCTCTCGACCAGGGTCGGGAGGTGTTCGCGGTGCCGGGCCTTCCCGGGTCCTACAACGCCCGGGGTGCCCACGCTCTCCTCCGGGCAGGGGCCAAGTTGGTGGAAAGGGCCGAAGACGTGCTCGCCGAGTTGGCCCCCCTGGGTCCACCGGAAGCATCCCGGTGCCGGGCGCCGGCTCCGAAGCGCATGCCTCCTCTACAGCACCGGCACCTGTTGGAGGCCCTGGAGGACGTCCCCCTTCACATCGACGAGGTGGCGGCCCGGGCGGCGATGGGCCCGGCACAGGTGGGGGCGGGGCTGATGGATCTCGTCCTCGGCGGTTTCGCGGCAGAGTGGCCCGGCAAGAGGTACTCCCGGGTTCCCGACGGATAGGAGAATCGATGAAGGGTCGGATGTTCGAGGTCGTGACCTATATCGCGCACCGCCGAGGTCGCGGCGGCAGCGCCGTGGAGGACCCCCGGGAGCTGTGGGACGAGCTTCTCGATGCGGGTTTCGAGGAGGACGACGTGGAACGGGCGCTCGCTTGGCTCGACAGGCTGCGGCGGAACGGCACTCCGTCCCTCCCGGTCTGCCCGTCCGGTGCAGCTCTGCGTCAGCCAACGGCGGACGAGGCCCGCAAGCTCTCCCCGGCAGCTCGGGGCCTCCTCCTCCGCCTGGAGGCCGGAGGCATCATCGACGAGGCGATGCGCGAAGCGGTCTACGAGAGGGCGCTCACCCTGGACGAACCGGAGTTGGGCGCCGAAGAGATCCGCGTACTGGTAGCGGTCCTGCTCCGGGCCGCCCCCGGCGCCGACGAGCGCGTGAGCGCCCTGGTCCTCGCCGGGGACTTGGAGCGGATCTACCACTGAGTGGGTGGTACGGACGGAAGCGCACCGAAACGGATGGGAGACGCCGAGGTGTCTCCACGGGAATGAAGACCGCATGCCAAAGTCACTGTTGATCGTGGAGAGCCCTGCCAAGGCCCGGACCCTGAAGGGATATCTGGGGAAGGACTTCCGGGTGGAGGCGAGCGTGGGGCACGTCAAGGATCTGCCGAAGAACGAGCTCGGCGTGGACGTGGACCGGGGATTCGAACCGCGGTACGGGGTCATCCGGGGCAAGGGAAAGGTTCTCCAGCAGCTCAAGAAGGCGGCCCAGGAGGCCGACGTGGTCTACCTGGCCCCCGACCCCGACCGGGAAGGGGAGGCCATCGCCTGGCACATTGCCGAGGAAATCCGGCCTCGGGGCGGGAACAAGCCCCTCTACCGGGTCCTGATCAACGAGATTACCAAGAAGGGAGTGCAGGAGGCCCTTGCGCACCCCCGCCCGATCGACGCCAATCGGTACAACGCCCAGCAGGCGCGACGGATCCTGGACCGCCTGGTGGGCTACCGCATCAGCCCGATTCTGTGGGACAAGGTGCGCCGGGGACTCTCCGCGGGCCGGGTCCAGTCGGTGGCCCTCCGCCTGGTGGTCGATCGGGAGAGGGAGGTCCGGGCCTTCGTGCCCGAGGAGTACTGGACCCTCGACGCCGTGCTCGAGGGCTCGAAGCCGCCGCCCTTCACGGCGCGGCTCCGCAAGGTTGCCGGAAAGACGGCGAGACTCTCGGATCGGGGGGCGGCCGAGGCCGCCCTGGCCGAGGCGCGCGGGCAGGCCTTCCGGCTCTCTCGGATCGAGAAGAAGGAGAAACGCCGCTTCCCGGCCCCGCCCTTCATCACCTCCACCCTTCAGCGGGAGGCCTTTCGAAAACTGCGCTTCTCTGCGAAGAAGACGATGTCCGTTGCCCAGCGTCTCTACGAGGGCGTCGACGTGGAGGGCCAACCCGCCGGCCTCATCACCTACATGCGCACCGACTCCACCCGCCTGTCCGGGGACGCGGTGGAGGCCTGCCGCCAGCACATCGCCCGGGTCTACGGGACACCCTTCCTTCCTGACAAAGCGGTGGTCTACCGGGCGAAGAAAGGTGCCCAGGACGCCCACGAGGCCATCCGCCCGACCTCCCTGGAGTTCGAACCCGAACGGGTTCGCCCCCACCTGGACCCGGACCAGCACCGACTCTACAAGCTGATCTGGGAGCGGTTCGTGGCCTGCCAGATGAAACCCGCGGAGTACGATCAGACCACCTTCGACGTGGAGGCAGACCCCTACACCTTCCGCGCGACGGGGTCGATCCTGCGGTTCAAGGGATTTACCGCGGTCTACGTGGAGGGGGTCGACGAGGCCTCGCTCGGCGGGCCGGACGAGGACGAGGAGGGCCGCCAGCTTCCCGACCTGAAGGAGGGGGAGGCGCTCCGACTCCTCGCGCTGACCCACGACCAGCATTTCACCCAGCCGCCGGCCCGATTCACCGAGTCGACCCTAGTCAAGGAGTTGGAGGAGAAGGGGATCGGACGCCCCTCGACCTACGCCCAGATCCTCTCCACTCTGCGGGAGAAGGACTACGTGAAGATGGCGGACCGGCGCTTCGTGCCGACGGACCTCGGCACCCTGGTCACCGATCTCCTGGTCCGCAATTTTCCACGGGTCCTGGACGTAGGGTTCACGGCCGAGATGGAAGCCGAACTGGACCACGTGGAGGAAGGTACGCGGGAATGGCACGACCTGCTGCGGGCCTTCTACGGTCCCTTCTCAGAGAGCCTGGAGAAGGCTGCCCGGGAGATGGAAAACGTCAAGGCCCGGGAAGAGGCCACCGACGTGGTCTGCGAGCGGTGTGCAAAGCCCATGGTCATCCGCTGGGGCCGCAACGGCTTCTTTCTGGCCTGTTCCGGGTATCCCGAGTGCCGGAACACCAAGGAGTTTGAACGCGCAAGCGACGGGGGTGTGGCCGTGCGGGGCGGAGAGAAGACCGGGGAGAGCTGTCCCGAGTGCGGGGCGGACCTCGTCCTGCGCACGGGGCGCTTCGGCCGGTTCGTGGCGTGCAACCGCTACCCGGAGTGCCGGTTCACCCGGCCGGTGACCACCGGGGTGCGGTGCCCCCGCCCCGCCTGCACCGGCGAGCTGGTGGAGAAGCGCAGCAAGAGGGGAAAGACCTTCTTCGCATGCAACCGCTACCCGGAGTGCGACAACGCTCTGTGGGACCGTCCGGTTCCCCGCCCCTGCCCCACCTGCGGCCACCCTTTCCTGGTGGAGAAAGAAGGGCGGCAGGGCACCTCCGTGCGCTGCCCCAGAAGGGGGTGCGGGTACAAGGAGGGAGGGAAGGACGAGGGGTGACGGTGATCGGTGGTCCGTGACCGGTGACCAGGGGGCGGGAGGTGTCACCCGTCAGGGTCACCCAGCCCCAGCCGCTGCCTCACGTCCCCCGGGGCGAGGCCCTCGATCCGCAGGGTCTTGTGGCGTCCGGCCTGGCCCCGCACGAGAGTCACCGCGCTGCGCGCCACCCCGAGCCGCCTGGCAAGGAACCGCACCAGGGCGTGGTTGGCTTCGCCGTCCACGGGGGGAGCGGTCAGACGGACCTTGACCGCGTCTCCCTGGAGCCCCGCCACCTCATCGCGCGACGCCCGGGGCTGAACCCAGACCTCGAGCTCCGTCCCCGCCCCGGTGCGCCTAGCCGTCATCCCAGTCGGGCGCCGGCTCGCCGAGACCCCTGCCTGGCTCCCCTTCTGCGGCCGCCGCCTCCGGCGCCTCCGGGCGAGA
>CAZYJP010000267.1:0-3876 GCA_964647795.1 uncultured Thermodesulfobacteriota bacterium | reverse complement strand
GGGAGCCTCGTGCCGCCGACTCGGGTCATCCCGCCACCTCCTGGGTTCCCGCCGGCCCCGGCCATCTCGGCGAGCCCCCCGAGGCTGCCTCCCCGGGCCTCCGCCGGTCCTCCCGCAGCTCGGCCCGCACCCGGGGGAGGCTCTCGGGGTGGTGCTCCCGGAGGAACGCCAGCAGCTTCTCCCTCACTTCGCAGCGCAGGTTCCAGGCGGACCCCGAGTCCGGGGCGCTCATGAGCGCGCGCAACTCCACCGTGCGCTCGGTCGCGCTTGTGACCTGGAGGCCCCAGACCTGTCCGTCCCACTCGGGCGAGGCCTGGAGGACGCGGTGGAGCTCGGCGCGCAGCGCCTCGACCGGTACCGCGTAGTCGGCATACAGGAACACGGTTCCCAGGATGTCCGCCGAGACCCGGGTCCAGTTCTGGAAGGGCGTCTCGATAAAGTAGGTAATGGGGACCACCAGGCGGCGCAGGTCCCAGATGCGCACCACCACGTACGTCAGTGTGATCTCTTCGATCCGTCCCCACTCGCCCTCCACGATGACCACATCGTCGAGCCGGATGGGCTGGGTGATGGCGATCTGGATGCCCGCGAACATGGTGGCGATGCTCTTCTGGGCCGCGAAGCCCAGGATGACGCCCAGAATCCCGGCCGAGGCCAGGATGCTCACCCCCACCTGCCGGATCTTCTCGAAGGTCATGAGCCCGGAGGAAATCCCCACGATCAGGAGCACGGCCACGGCGATCCGGTGCACGACCTGGAGCTGAGTGTACACCGCGCGGGCCTTGAGGTTGTCCCGGGTGGTGATGTCGAAGCGTGCCAGCACCGTGTCCCGCAAGGCGGAAGCCGTCGCGATCGCGAGCCAGCTCAGGGACGCGATGAAACCCAGGCTGAGGGCGTGCCGGAGCAGAACGTCGAGGGCGGCAGGCAGGGCGAGAGAAGGTAGGAGTACCAGGACCAGCACGAGGGGCAGGAGCAGCCGGGTGGGGCGATTCCAGTAGGCGGCCAGAAGGTCGTCGGGAAGAAACGGCGTACGCACTGCCCAACGGCCGACGACCCGAACGAGAAGCCGGTGGGCAACCAGTCCCGCGACGACCGTGACGAGCAGCGCGCCCGCCGAGAGGAGGGCCTCCCACCAGGCGGAGAGATCGAGCGCCGGAAGCCAGTCCTTCATCGGGCAGGTCCGGGGTGGGGTCCGGGGAGTGGCATGCCGGGGAGTGTACCATTGTCTGCCGGGGTGGCCAGAAAATGGGTCCCATACCTGCCCGAAGCGCGTCGGTGCCCGGCAGGGCTCCCCGGGCCCGCTCTCCGTGAAGGTGGAGCATCGAGAGCGATCCCGTATCTTGCCAACAATCTCGAAAATGGTATTTTCGGGCACCCCGACCCCGCGAGGAGCCGCCCATGGGAAATGCCGTATCAGGAAGCCGGCCCGAGGTCTTCCGAGTCAAGGACTGTGCGCTCCTCAGCATCGCCACCGGCGTGCGTGCCCAGACCCTCAAGGAGCTCCGGGACGGCCTGCTCTCCGTAGCGGGAAACAGCCTCTACCATCACTTCTGGGGGCGGCTCCTCCGGCCCCGGCTGGACGAGCCGGAGTACACGAACGATTTCGCTTCCTGGGCCTATCACGCCCTTCACGAGAAGCCCCTGGCCGAGCGGCTGAGCATGGCGAATCCCTCCGAGTTCGAGAACCTGGAGCAGCTGCGCCAGGAGGTCGTGGAGATTCTGGAACAGCGACTGGACGAGAGCGAGTGGGGCCCCTGGGCCCGGGCGGACCAGCAGTTTCACTTTCTTCAGGCTCGGGTGGTCATTTTCGACACCGGGGTGTCGATCGGGACCCCCGAGGATCTGGTGGGTGTCCTCCCAGGCTTGCCCACCGGCAGCGTCTACTACCACTTCATCGACGCGCGGCGGCGCACGGAGGGGCGGCGGGACGACTTCTCGGCGTGGCTCTCGGGCTTCGGGGATTCGTACCGGCCGCTGTTGGCGCGGATCGCGGCCCTCGATCCCTACTTCTCCTCCCTGAAGGAGGTGCGCCATCTCCTGTCTGAGCTGTTCCGGAGCCACGCGGGGAGGTGACCGGTGCACGAATTGCTGGAGCAATATGCAGAGGTGGCAGGGCACGATGCCGTGGACTACCTTTGCCAGCTCGCCGCGCCCCTGGCAGGCGCCCGGGTGGTCCACGTCAATTCCACCCGGGAAGGAGGAGGGGTCGCCGAGATCCTGGCCAAGATGGTCCCCCTGATGGAGGCCGTCGGGCTGCGGGCCCGCTGGGAGGTGATCTCCGGCGACGACGAGTTTTACCGTTGCACGAAGGGCTTCCACAACGGCCTCCAGGGAGAGCAGGTCATCTTGCCCGACGCGCTCCTGCGCGCATACGAGCAAAACAACGCCCGCAACGCCGAAGCCCTGCGCGAGGTGCTGGAACAGGCCGACTTCGTCGTCATCCACGATCCCCAGCCGGCGCCCCTCATCACCCACTGCCCCAACCGCCGGGGAAAGTGGGTCTGGCGGTGCCACATCGACGCAAGCCACCCGGACCGGAAGGTGTGGCGGTATCTGCGCCCCTGGGTCGAGCCCTACGACGCGAGCATCTTTTCTCTGGCCGAGTTTGCCCATGCCCTGCCGCATCCCCAGTACCTGATCCCTCCGAGCATCGATCCCCTGGGCCCCAAGAACCGGGAGCTCCCGGAGGCGGAGGTCCGAGCGGTGCGGGAGAAGCTCGGGTTGGCCCCGGACCTGCCCCTCGTGCTCCAGGTCTCCCGGTACGACCGGTTCAAGGACCCTCTGGGTGTGATCGCGGCGTACCAGCTCGTGCGCAGGCTCACGCCCCTCCAACTCGTCCTCGCAGGGGGCGGCGCGGCCGACGACCCCGAGGGGGAGGCGATGCTGTCCGAGGTGCGGCAGGCGGCCGAGGGGGACCCGCACATCCACGTGCTGCTCCTGCCGAGCGACGCCCACGAGACCGTGAACGCCCTGCAGCGGACCGCCGACGTGGTGCTCCAGAAGTCCCTGCGAGAGGGGTTCGGGCTCACCGTGACGGAGGCCATGTGGAAGGGCAAGCCGGTGATCGGCGGCGACACCGGGGGCATCCGGCTGCAGGTGGTGAATCACTTCACGGGCTTCCTGGTGCGAACCCCGGAAGGCGCGGCGCTTCGGTTCCGCTATGTGCTCCACCGAGAAGAGGTGCGCAAGGCCATGGGGGAGAGGGCGCGACGCTTCGTCCGGGAAAACTACCTGATCACCCGCTTGGTGCGCGACTACCTCGCCCTGTTCGTGGGGCTCGAATCCGGAGAGGAGCGGATCGAGGTGGGGGGCTGAGATTCGCAGGGGCCGGAGCCCCGGGCCTGCGGTCGGACACCGGGGTGGAAGGCCTTCCCGTGGCCCGGAGAACGGGCACCAGGGATCGAGCCCATCCCGGCTCCGCTGCGTTGTGCCGGTTCGCGTACCGGGATGCTGACCCTTTGGGTCGTTGACCTGGAGGAGCTGCCGCGCCAAGATGCACGGCAACGGGCACGCCAGGGCCTGGCCGGAGGTGCGGCCGCCGCGGAAGAGAGCAGAGCATGGGGCGCGATATCGACCGCGAGCGGTTCGACGCGGCCGATTTCGAGGGCTTCGAGGCCAGGCTGCGCCAGTGCCTCGAAGCCCTCGAGCTTCTGCTCCGGCGGCCTGGTTTCGGAGAGGGGCCGGCCACCCTGGGCGCGGAGCTCGAGCTCTTCCTGGTGGGCCCGCGAGGAGGGGCCCTTCCGATCAACCAGAAGGTCCTCGCCGAGGTCCTCGACCCCCGGCTCACCTACGAGCTCGACCAGTTCGACCTGGAGTGCAATCTGTCGCCGATTCCCCTGGAGGGGCGTCCCTTCGCGGCCCTGGGCCGCGAGCTGC
>CAZYJP010000266.1:3467-3883 GCA_964647795.1 uncultured Thermodesulfobacteriota bacterium | reverse complement strand
TCGGGGACCCGGTCCAGGAGCCACGAGAGTTTGCTCCCCGAGAAGTAGGGGTCGAGCACGAGGCCGGTCTTCTCCCGGATCTTCGCCTCCCACCCTTCCGCCTTGAGGCGCCCCGTGAGGGGGGCCGTGCGGCGGTCCTGCCAGACGATGGCCCGGTGGAGTGGTTCCCCGGTCCGCCGGTCCCACACAAGGGTCGTCTCCCGCTGGTTGGTGATGCCCAGGGCCGCCACCTCGCCGAGGGCTCGGGAGCCCCCCAGCGCCTGCCGGGCCGTGGCGAGCTGGGTGTGCCAGAGGTCCTCCGGGTCGTGCTCCACCCACCCGGGCTCCGGGAAGTGCTGGGGGAACTCCACCTGGGCCGAGGCAGCGGGGGTGCCGTCCTCGCAAAAGACGATGGCCCGGCTGCTGGTGGTCCCCTG
>CAZYJP010000266.1:0-3457 GCA_964647795.1 uncultured Thermodesulfobacteriota bacterium | reverse complement strand
GTATCCGTGATAGGTGAGGTAAATGTCGATGACATAGAAGGTCTTACCTTCGACCAAATAGAAATCACCGATGGTAAAAAGCTCGCCTTTACCCTGGTCGAGGGCGAGAACGGCGGGCATGGCGGCTCCCCGAGTCGGGTGGGAAAGGAGGATTGCCCCCCAATCTTACCCGAGCTCGGCCTCCTAGGCACGCGCAGCCGCAACCGAAGTCGCCCGCGGAGTCGGCCCGGAGGGCGCGGCGCAAGGGCCGGCGGAAGCAGGGCCGGACCTCCCGGAGGAGATCCCCTCTTCGATTGTCGCCTTTCGGTGGCGGAAGGCCGAGCCGACGGAGCGCGCGCATCAAAGCTCCCCATGCCCTCTCCCGTCCACATCGAGGACGACGACTACCCGGGCGGAGTGGGCAGGAGGCTCGGCGACGTGCAGGGCAAGCCCCCGGTCTTCGAATTCCCCGCACGCGCGTCTTGGCCCATCTCAGGGCCCATCTCAGGGTTGCCTGCCCTACGGCCGGGAGCGTAAAAGAGGGGAAGTCGAACGGGGATGGCGAGATGAGGAAGCCGGGCAGGCAGGCCGTACCCGACCGAACGAGGGAGGAGGCCCATTTCCATGAAAAAGAGCGAAAGGAAATGACAAAATGAACGACGTCATGGGAATTGCCTGGTTCAAGGACGATGATACGTACCGCAGGGCGCTTTCGGTCTTTTGCGATCCTGAAAATATGCCTGCCAGTTTTGAAGAGTGGAAGGCTATTGTGGAGAGACAATGCGAATTGATTAGATATAGTGGAGACATTCCTATTCGCGCAGACATCGATCCGGAGGCATTTGCGATTTGGTGCGCGTCCCGTGGGCTCCTGGCAAATTCCGAGGGGAGAATCGCGTTTGCGAAGCACGTCGAGATCGAGTATCGGAAGACCGGTACAGGAACTGTCATTCAATAGCTCGCGGAGTTTGGCCTGCAGAGGCCAGGGATGGTTGTTCTGAGGCCTGGAATGACCTGGGAACGTTCTCCATCTTGTTTCTGGACGAGTCCTTTCACGAGTTGAAGGATCGCACGGACGGTGGAGCAATCCGTTTGGCGACGGAGACGCTGTTGCGATCACGGACAAGGCCCCCAACCATCTCTTCCGGGTGGATTGGCCTTCCGCCTCGCGCGATGCCAACCGTCGAGGCGGATCGGTGCGAGAGCGGGTCGGGGGGTTGCAGCGCCGGCTCGGTTCGTTGAAAGGGAACGCCGACCCCGGGGGGCTCTCCCTGAGGTTCAGGAGTCTCGGATGAAGCCCACTCTTCGAGGTTCGCGCATCGTGCTCCGCCCGGTGCGCGAGGACGACCTTTCGCGCCTCCTCGAGATTTTGCGCGAGCCGGAGGTCGCCCGCCATTGGAGCGAGCCCGACGACGAGTTCGACCGGCACGAGCTTCTCTCCGGGGATGACGTCGAAGGGGCGGAGCGAATCACCACCTTCGTCATCACGATGAACGGCGAGACGATCGGCTGGATCGGGGGATGGGAGAACCTGCACCGCGACTACCGGCACGCGGGGATCGATCTCTTCGTCTCCGCGAAGCACCAGGGCAAGGGCCTCGGGTCCGAGGCGGTGCGCTTGGCATGCCGCTTCCTCTTCGAGGACCGGGGGCATCACCGGATCACCACCGACCCGGCCGCCGACAACGCTCGGGCCATCCGGGCGTACGAGAGGGTCGGCTTCCGGCGGGTCGGCCTCATGCGGCGGTACGAACGAGGGGCCGACGGCAGGTTTCACGACGGGGTGCTGCTCGACCTGCTGCCCGAGGACCTGATCGACGGCCGCTGGCCGCCGGGGTCGACCGTGGCGCCGACCGGGCCAGGGTCCTGACTGGCGAACCTGACGAACCGGCTACGGGGGATGGTCCGGTGCGCGGTGCGGGGCGGAACCGCAGTGTTCGTAGGCAGGGAGAGCGGGGAGGCGGACAGCGCCCTCGGGGCCTTGCCCTTTCCGGCCGATTTGCCTACAAGGGGAGGGCGGGCGGGTGCCGCCGCCGCTTCCCTGTCCCCCTGACCCTTCGGGAGCTTCGATGTTTCCGCACAGCGCTACCGGCGAACGGCCTGCGGTCTGGGACGTGCTTCGCGCGGCACCCCAGTACGTGCTTCCCCATCACCCCCTCTCGCTGGCCATGGAGATGCTCACCCGGAGCCGGGCGCGGTGGTTCAAGGACCCCCTGATCCGTTGGTTCTCCCGGGCGTATCGGGTCGACTGGGACGAGGCCCGGTTTCGCTCGCCCGGGGCGTTTCCGGACTTCAACGCCTTTTTCACCCGCGAGCTCCGGTCCGGGGCCCGTCCGGTCGACCCGGCGCCCGGGGCTCTCGTTTCCCCGGTGGACGCGGCGGTGAGTCAGGCGGGGACGGCGAGTGGCGACACCCTCTTCCAGGCCAAGGGCCGCACCTTCGACCTGGTCCGCCTCCTGGGGGGGAGCGCGGCACGGGCTACGCCGTTCCGGGGGGGACGCTTCGCCACCCTCTATCTCTCCCCCCGGGACTACCACCGCATCCACATGCCTCTGACCGGAACCCTCCGGGAGATGGTCTGCGTCCCGGGCCGCCTCTTCAGCGTGAGCCCGGCCACGACCCGGGTGGTTCCCGAGCTCTTCGCCCGAAACGAGCGGGTGATCGCGGTGTTCGAGACCGAGGCGGGGCCCCTGGCGATGGTGCTCGTGGGGGCGGTGTTCGTGGGGAACATCGAGACGGTCTGGCACGGGGTGGTGACACCCCCGCGGCGGCGGGAGATTCAACGCTGGGTGTACCCGGACGGCCAGATCCAGCTCGTCAAGGGCCAGGAAATGGGTCGTTTCAACATGGGGTCGACGGTGATCCTCCTCTCCGGAAGGGATGCGGTCCGCTGGGTCTCCGAGCTCGTCCCGGGCCGGCGCGTGCGGATGGGGGAGCGCATCGGGGAGGTCGGGCCGTTCCGCGAGGTGGCAGGCTGACGGTCACCGGCAGAGGGATTGGGGCCCGCTGCTCGAGCGGAGAAGGGCGTTCATGAAGACGACCGGCCAGGTTCATAGTCGGCCCTTCGGACTGCTCCGCGGGTTGGCCGCTGAGATTCGAGCCTGTGTGAATCCTTCCTCGTCGACGGCGAGGCGGTGGGCGGGCCGGCTAGGGGGCGAGGAAGCGGGGAGGCTGGGAAGCGGGACAAGCCCAGCACTCTGGCGTGCCGCCGAGCGTCCAATGAGTGGGGGCGACCGAGCTTGCCAGGAGCCCCACTTCTTCGTGGAAGCACCCAATGCGCTCCCGGAAGGGTCTTGCAGCCCCCGAGGGGATTCCGGCCGATCGCCGTTGCGCGAGGTGCTTCGGGGGCTTTCTCGCCCGAGGCTTCCCTCCCCGGACGGCTGGGCTGCAGGGCCCCGGCTGTTTGGCCGCCCGCACCCTGCCGAGAGGACCCGTGCTCGATAGCCTCGCCCCCTACGTGCTCCCCCTCCTGCTCGCC
>CAZYJP010000265.1:0-3884 GCA_964647795.1 uncultured Thermodesulfobacteriota bacterium | reverse complement strand
GGCGAGGCCGGCCAGAGAGTGGGCACCCTGTACACCCGTTTCCAGAAGAACCCCCAGGTGGCGTACCTGGAGCCCACCCCAGCGGAGTACGTGCGGGAGCAGCTCTCGCGGTACCTGCTGCACCGGGGCTTGGAGGCCTCGAGCGCACAGGGCGCGCGGCTGCTCCTGACGGTGGAGCTCGAGGAGTGCGCGGTCATGGAGAACCCGGGATCCGTGTGGGACGAAATCACCGTGCGCGTGGGGTACACGGTGCACCTCGCGGATTCCGGCGGCCGAGAGCTCGGCCGCGTGCGCCTCAAGGGGGAAGCGCAGCGAAAGAGCCCGGGGGAGACCAAGCTCCAGACGGAAGCGGCGCTCCGTGACGCCCTGGGCGAGACTTTCGGGGCCCTTTCCCGCAGCGATGTGTTCCAGAAGGCCGTCCAGGGTCAGCTCTGATCCCGGCGTGCCTCCCGACCGGCGCCTGACCCTCTACCGCCGCACGGCACGGGCTCTCAACCGCTTCTGCGGCCGCTGGACCGCGCCCTTCTGCGCGGGGTGCATCGAGGTGACGGCACTCCACCACCGGGGCGACCCTCGGGCCGACGTGGAACTGCTGGCGGGGGTCTTCCCCGGATGCTGCCACGCCGGCGTCGCCGATGCCCTCTGGGTGCCGGGAACCGGCGAGGAGGGGCGCTTTCCGCCGGAGATGGCCCGAGCCGTGGTCCGCGCCCGAGGAGCCTCGGCAGCCAACCCCGGGGAGCCTCCCACGTACGAAGTGCGGGAGCGCCGGAGCGGTCTCGCCTCCACCGGAGTTGCGTGCGCCCACCTCGGGCCCGGGGGCTGCCGCCTCGGGGAGCTGAAGGCACCCCTGTGCCTGTGCTACGCCTGTGAACCGATTCGGGAAGCCCTGGGCCGGGCCGTCGGGCGCAAAGCGAGTCCCGCGGCAATGAACTCCCTGGGGGATGGAACCGACGACTTCGCAGGGACCCGGGCGGTCCTCCGAGCCGTTGTTGCCGGACCCATCCCCGAGGCGGAGGCGGAGGTGTCCGCCCTGGAGGGTCGACTGGCGGCCCTCGACCGGGCCCTCGAGGAAGGGGTGGGCTCGGGGGAGAGGCTTCTGCGCCTCTGGCGACGGCAACGGACCGCCCCGGCGCCACAGCCGGACACAGCCGGAGGGCAAGGACTTCGGGGCGGAGAGACGGTCGGGAGGGCCGTGACATGAGTGACGCCGCGCACTACGACGCCATCGTGATCGGGGGAGGGCCGGCCGGGCTCACGGCCGGCATGTACCTGGCGCGGGCAGGGCGCAAGACCCTGCTCCTGGAGCGGACGATCCTGGGTGGGCAGATCGCCCAGACCTCCCACCTGGAGAACTACCCCGGCTTCCCGGAGCCCCTCACCGGCCGCGAGCTGGCGGAGCGCCTGGAGAAGCAGGCCGTCCGGTTCGGACTGGAGATCCAGTTCGGCCGGGTCGAAGCCCTGCGCCTCGATGGGGGGATCCGGGAGGTCGTCGCCGCGGGGTTCCCCTTCCGGGCGCCGGTGCTGGTGGTGGCTACAGGGCTCGTGCAGAGCCTCGGCATCCCGGGGGAAGAGGAATTCCTGGGCCGCGGGGTGTCCTACTGCGCCACCTGCGACGGCGCCCTCTACCGCCAAAGGTCGGTGGCGGTGGTCGGGGTCAGCGAGTGGGCGATGGAGGAGGCCCACCACCTCACCCGGTTCGCCTCGACCCTGTATCTCGTGGTCCCCGTGGGCGGGGTGAAACCCACCACCTCGCTGCGGCGAGAAGTGCTGGCCCACCCTTCGGTGCAGGTCGTGGCCGGCGCCCGGCCGGTGGAGATCCTCGGGGATGCCTCCGGTGTGACCGGTCTGCTGGCCGAGGTGCACGGGAGCGCCGAACCGGTCCGCCTGGACGCGGAGGGGGTCTTCATCTTCTCGGGGAAGAGGCGGCCCGGCACGGAGTTCCTCCGGGGGCTCGTGGACCTGGACGAGGACGGGTACGTGCGGGTGGACGAGGCCTGCGAGACCTCGGTTCCGGGAGTCTACGCGGTCGGCGACGTGCGGCGCCACCGGTTCCACCAAGTAGCGGCCGCCGTGGGCGACGGCTGCATCGCGGGCATGGACGCCCTGCGTCACCTCAAGCGGGGAGCTGCCGGATGAGATTGGCCGTCTTCGCCGACGTCCACGGCAACATTGGAGCCCTCGAAGCGATCCTGGAAGACGCAGACCGCCGGGGAGCGGAGGGCGCGGTTCACCTGGGCGACCTGGTGGGGCAGCAAGAAGACGCCGGCTCCGCGGAGGCGGTGGTCCGCCTGCTTCGGCAGCGCGGTGTCCCGGGGGTGGTGGGCGATCGGGACCTGGCCTACCTGGAGGACCCGCCCCCCTCCGACAGTCACGGCTCGCCGCCAGTGCAGGAGTTTCTCCGAAACCTCCCGGCCCAGCTCGCCTACGAGGAAGGGGGTCTTCGGCTCCTCTTCGCCCACGCGAGCCCCGAGGGACCCGAGGAAGGTGGGCTGGCCGAGCTCCCGGAGGCCGACCTCCACCGGTTCCTGGAACGGTGCGGAGCCGACGTGCTCGTCGTCGGTCACACACACCGGGCACTGGCCCGCCGGGCCGGCAACCGACTGCTCCTGAACCCCGGGAGCGGGGGGTGTCTTGGGGACCCGGGGGACCCGAGGGTCTCCTACCTCCTCCTGGACACCGCGGCAGGGCTCGAGGTCAGCCACGTGCGCATCCAGATAGGCGTTGAAAGCCGGCCTGCCTAACGTGTAAGATTCCGGCCTCCTTCGGAGGGAGTCCTTCCCTCCGGCCGGCAAGAAGAGTCGGCCCGGGAACGTCGGGACGTGGCGCAGTCTGGTAGCGCGTCTGCTTCGGGAGCAGAAGGTCGCTGGTTCGAATCCAGTCGTCCCGACCACCCCTCCCCCCTACTTCTCATCCCCATGCCGCGCGGACCGGACTCCGGGGATCCGCGGTATCGCACCCCGGTGGGTGTTTGCTCGCCTCCGGAACTCGGATAAGATGCTCGGGTGCCGTGCCCGGAGCCGGTGTCTGATCACCTATCGCCAGGAGGGAGCCCATGCGCGTACGCCACATCATGTCGACCCCGGTCATCACCATCCCCAGCGACACCCCCGTCCTCGAAGCCGCGAAGATGATGAAGGACAAGAGGATCGAGCGCCTTCCGGTGGTGGACGGGGACAAGCTGGTGGGGATCATCACCAAGGACCGGGTACTCCGGGCTTCTCCTTCCATGGCGACGAGCCTCAGCCTGCACGAGATCCACTACCTGTTCGCCAAGCTGAACGTGAAGGAGATCATGCAGCGGGACGTCTTCACCGTAACTCCCGACACCACCGTGGAGAACTCGGTGCGCCTGGCCCAGGAGAAGCGCGTCGGGTGCCTGCCCGTGGTCGAGGACGGCAGGGTCGTCGGCATCCTCACCACCAACGACTTCTTCTACATGGTCCTCAACCCCCTGCTGGGCATCGGCGAAGTGGGCTCCCGCGTGATTGTGCGGCACTGCTCGACGCCTGGGAAGATGGTCCATGCCCTGCAGTGCGTGAGCGATATGAAGCACGAGGTGCTCAACGCCGCGTACCTCCCCAGCCGCCGCGGCAACGAACGGGACTTCCTGATCCACATCGCCTCCGAAGACCCGAAGGGACTCGTGGCGTGCATGAAGGAGCGGGGCCTGGAAGCCGAGGAGCGCGAGCGGTAGGGGCGGGCACCGGCGCTGCAAACGCGGTCCCGGAGTCATGTCCCGGGCCCGACGTCCTTTCGGGAAGAGAGCCTGAGCGCCTTGGCGAGCGCCGCGGCGTGCACCTCGCCGGCCACGTGGAGGGGGTTGGTGAGAAAGACGTTGGGGTTGGCCTTGGCATAGCAGTGGAACTGGGTGGCCAGCCCCATCC
>CAZYJP010000264.1:0-3887 GCA_964647795.1 uncultured Thermodesulfobacteriota bacterium | reverse complement strand
GGAAGAGCACACGTCTGACTGGAGTTCAGACGTGTGCTCTTCCGATCTGGCTCTTCGCCGCCACCAAGGGAGCCAGCATCTACCAGGGCACCTGCACCCAGGACCAGACCGCCGGGGGAACCCAGAACAGCCGGGCTCTCGCCGTCCTGCAGACGATCACCGGCAACATCAATGTTCCCGGCGGCTGGGTGATCAGCCCGCGGCTCGCATTCGGCAACGTCGGACTCCACGTCGAGGGAAGGCCCCTGGGCATGGACGAGTATCCTCTTTTCATCGAGGTCTGGGGCAGGATGAGCCCCTACGGTGTCATCACGCTGGTTCCCGAGAGCATCCCGGACAAGCTCAAGGCGTTCTATGTGGTCGGAGGCAACCCCCTCCTCTCCATGGCCGACTCGAACGCGTTCCGGGAGGCGTTCAAGCGCCTGGAGCTCCTGGTCGTGCACGACCTCGTGATGACCGAGACGGCAGAGCTCGCGCACTACGTGCTGCCCGCCTGTTCCCACCTCGAGAAGTGGGGCGTTGCCTACACGTACAACGTGTGCCACTGCCTGCCCTATCTGATGCTCCGCAAGAAGTGCATCGAACCGCTCGGCGAGGCGTGGTCCGAGTGGAAGGTCTTCACCGAACTGGCCAAGCGGCTGGGCATCGGGGAGATGTTCCCGTGGAAGTCGGAGGAGGACTTGGTACGGCACGAGCTGGGGCCGAGCGGTCTCACCTTCGACGAGCTGCTGAACGAGAAGCCGGAAGGCGCGTTCTACCAGGAGAAGACGTACGGCATTCCGCCGGGGCTCTTCAAGACCCCTTCGGGCAAGATCGAGATCTACTCCGACGCCATCGCCCACGTGGGATTCGACCCCTTGCCGGCCTTTGTGGAGCCCGCGCGCAGCCCCAGGAGCAAGGATCAGGCGATGCTCGCGCGCTATCCGCTCATCCTGTCCACGGGGAACCGAAACTACTTCTACACCCACAGCCAGTTCCGGAATCTGGAAGCGCTCAGGCACGAAAACCCGGAGCCGGTGGCCGAGATCAGCCCCGCGACGGCAGCCCGGTATACGGTCGCCAACGGCGACCGGGTCGTCATCGAGACCAACCGCGGCCAGGTGAAGATGAAGGCGCACATCGAAGAGCGGCTGGCAGACAACGTCGTCATGGTTCCGCACGGCTGGCCGGGGGAACAGAACGCGAATCTCCTCACCGACACAAACTGTCGCGAGGAGATTCTCGGCTACCCGGACATGAAGTCCCTGATGTGCTCCATTCGAACGGAGTAAGAGATCCCCTCGTTGCCACGTCCCGCTCGGGACGCCTCCTGGCAAGAAGCGGTTGCGGCCAGCGTCCACAGGGCGCTGGCCGCGGCGGTTCGTTTGTAGGGCACGGCGATTCAGGCCAGGATCGAGGCACACGCCCGACGCCGCCCCGATGGGCAACATGATGGGCAACATCTGCCGAAATAGGTTGTGCAGCCCTTCCAGCTTCCCGGCAAGTCCGAAACTGGCTACCGACCCACGGAGAAGTCCGAAGGGCCAGAATGCCCCCGGAAGCATACCTGACCTCCGAGCCGGCAAGCCCTCGGATCGCTTCCGGCGCAGGAACGACCCCCTCGGGCTATTTTCGCAGGACCTGCTTGTCTTCGTGGGCCGCGGCGAGCTCGGCCACACCTTTCCGGCCGAAGCGGTTGACTTTGAGCCCTCCCGAGAGACGGGGGAACTCCGGGAGCACCAGAAGTTCGTCCGGGAGCTTGAAGTCGGCGACCTTCCCGCGAAGAAAGCTCCGGAGGCCTTCCAGGGTGAGCGGCGGCGCAGCGGGGTCCATCTTCACGCAGGCGCAGATGGACTCGCCCAGCACCGGATTCGGTGTGCCTACCACGCACGCCTCGAGTACGCCGGGATGGCCCACGATGAGGGACTCGATCTCCGAAGGGATCACCTTGAAGCCGCCGCGGTTGATCCATTCCTTGAGGCGGCCGAGGATGCGGAAGCACCCGTTCTCGTCCCGGGCGACGAGGTCTCCGGTGTGGAGCCACCCGTCGCGGATCTGCCTCGCCGTTTCCTCCGGGTTGCGCCAGTACCCCCGGGTCACGTGCCAGCCCTGGAGGAGGAGCTCGCCCGGCTCTCCCGGCGGCAAGTCCCGACCGGTCACCGGGTCGACGACCTTGGCGCGGGTCCCCTCCAGGGGATAGCCAATGTACGCCTCCCGGACCTCCAGCACCGAGGGAAAGGGCAGGATGATGGAGAGGCCCGGCCCTACCTCGGACGACCCGAGGAAGGAGGAGATGGAGATCCCCATCTCCTCCTGGACCCTCCGGATCAGACCCGCCGGCGCGATCTGTCCCGCGATCAGCCCGGCGCGGACGGAGGAGAGGTCGTAGCGGGCCCGTGCCGGGTGGTTGAGCTCCATCAGGTAGTGGGCGGGCGCCGCGAGTTGAAGGGTGACACGCTCCTGCTCGATGAGCCGAAACGCCTTCTCCGGGGTGAAGTGATCCAGGATCGCCACGCGGGCGCCCAGAAGGAGAGGCTGGATCAGGAGGGACCCGCACCCGTAGGAGTGGCTCATGGGCAGGAGGGCGATGAACACGTCGTCCTCGGTGGCGTTCACACCCAGGGAGTAGGACCACCCCGCGCGCACGGCCTGGGACTGGGAAATCGTCGCCCCCTTGGGCTGGCCCGTAGTGCCCGAGGTGTAGATGAGCATGGAGAGATCCTCCGGCGCCACCTCCGGCGGACGGCTGTCGGCCGGAGATCCCGTGAGGAGATCTTCGAAAGCCACGACCCGGGAATCGCTCGGCCACTCGCCCGAACCGCGGCGGATGGCCACCACGTGCTGCAACTCGGGGAGCCCGTCGAGGCCCACCGCCGTCCCCAGGTAGTCGAACCCCTGCCACTCGTCGTACAGGAACACGGCGCGGGCCCCGGAGTTCTCGAGGATGAAGCGCGCTTCCGTCTCCCGGTAAGAGGGGTTGATCCAGGCCACCGCGATTCCCATCCGTTGTAAAGCATAGAACAGGATGAAGAGCTCGATCCCGTTGGGCACGTAGACCGCGGCGACCGATCCCTTTGCGAGTCCCAGACGCTCGAGCCCGGCCACCAGGCTCTCGGCCTGCCGAATCAGCTCCCTGAAGGTGAGGCGGCGCTCGCCGTCCACGAGGGCCACCTTCTCGGGCAGGCGGTCTGCCGTTCTCCGAACTGCGTCCCAGACCGTGAGCTGTGCCAGCTCGGCATGAACGGCGACCGGATCGATCTTGGCCATGGCTCCCTCGAGAGGGCCTGCGTACCGCCTCGTTCGACGGCGGCCCCTGAACGATGTTTCATTGATTGGAATGGCGTTTCATTTTGCGCCAAAAGTATAGCGGGACACACGCGACAGTCAAGGGAAAAGGAACCCCCCTTGGGGGAGGCGGCTGGTCCCACTCCCGAGGTCCCGGCTCGCATCGCCTCCGCGCCCGGCCCGCGCCAGCATAGCGAACATCTCGCGGGAGCCGGGGCCTCGGTAGCGGGCCCACACGGCCGGTTCCGGATGAGCCTCCTTCGGGTCGAGTCCGCGTTTGACGTTTGCGCCGTGGGCCGATTCACTTCAAGAGTCCACCACCCCGCGGCGAGCGCAGCTGAGAACAGGGTGAGCCTCCGGCAGGGTGGGGTCAGCTCCAAACAAACCCACGCTTCGGGAGGTGCTCCCCGTGCCCGATGACCACCTTGTGCCCGCCAAACGCCGAGCCATCCCACAGGCGCATCGCGAGGACTTGCCTGGGTGCCGTATGGGCAGCGGGTCGGCCGAATCCGGCAAAATCCGAGGTTGACAGGTGTCGCCCCATCGGTTAGGGTTCTGGACCTCTCGTGGGCCGTTAGCTCAACTGGCAGAGCAACTGACTCTTAATCAGTAGGTTGGAGGTT
>CAZYJP010000263.1:0-3902 GCA_964647795.1 uncultured Thermodesulfobacteriota bacterium | reverse complement strand
GGGGTAGCGGGGGTGCCGGTGAAGCAGCGCGGCGTGCTCGTGCCGGTGGGAGTGGGGCAGCGGCTCCTGCTGCCCTACCGCGCGCGCCCCCGCGCTCCGGTGGGGCAGGGAGCAGGTATTGGCCCCCGCGGCTGCTCGAGAGGCCGAGTGGCCGCTTCGGTCACGCTGGGGGACTCTTCCCGGGCACGTGTGGACCAAGAGGGAACGTGACCAGGATCCGCGTGCCTTCCCCGGGCACTGTCTTGAGCTCCAGGTCTCCCTGGACCTTGTGGGCGATGAGGGCGGCAATCGGGAGACCGAACCCGGACGCCGTAGGCTGGGAGGAGTAGAACGGGGCAAAGAGGTGTTCCATCTCCTCAGCCGAGGGCACGCGGCCGTTGTTGAAGAGCTCCACGGTGACCGAGGCGGGGGAGTCCCTCACCTCCGCCGCGCTGACCCGAACGATGGGAGAGGAGGCGGCCTGGGAAGCTTCCAGCGCGTTCCGGAGGAGTTGGTAGAACAGCACCCCCAGCAGGTACGGGTCCGAGTCCAGGGGGAGGTCGAAGGCCCCACCGGGCGAAACTTCCACGTCCGTCCTCCAGCCCTCCTCCCGGAGCCGGCGCAGGGAGGAGCGCAGGATCTCCCGCAGGGAGCAAAGGACGAACTGCGGTTCCCGCTGCACGGTCTCGATGTAGGTGCCCAGGTGCTCCACCATCGATTCCACCCGCTGGATCTCCTGGAGCATGGTGTCCAATGCCGGCTGGACGGGGTGGTCGGAGGGCACCTTCTTCCGGATGATCCGTGTGAACCCGCCGAGCACCGTGAGAGGGTTTCGGAGCTGGTGAGCGATCCCGTCGATGACCTCCCGCTCGCATCGGGTGGTCCCTGCCAGAAACGCGTCGGTCGCCACCAGGAGGCACTGGTCCAGCATCTTGTCCAGCACGCCCCGCACTCGGGAGCGCTCACCCGCCGGGACCTCGTGTTCGACGATCTCGCCGAGGAACAGCCGGGCCATGCAGTACCCGAGGTGGATGAAGCGCTGGTCGACGCTCCGGCTCAGGTGCTTCATCCCGCTGCTCCACAGGAACTGGTAGAAGCGGTCACTGAAGGTTTCGGTGAAGAACCCTTCATACCAGCACCGCCAGTTCCTTCGGAGCCCTCCCCGCGGCTCCATCAGGTCGAGGATTCGACGCGTCTCCGGGATCTCGGAGAGCAGGTCGTGTAGGTACTGGGCGAAGGAGTCGCGGTGGGTCAGGAAGACAGCGCGGTAAGGGGTGAGGACGGCGAGCTCCTCTTCCGTGAGGCCCAGCCTCGCCTGGAAGAACGCGAACCGGTCCAGCGGCGCCTCGGAGTAGCTCACGGCAGCATCACCTCCCCGGGATTCACCGATACTGCGCCAGGATACCCCGGTCGACGTCGTCCGACCACCCTCCGAGAAAACAGGGATCGGACCCCGATCCGGGGACCGGGAGTCGGCTGCGGCGGCCGCCCCTCCTCCCTCGGAAGGGCGCCGCCAATCGGAGGCACCGCGACAAGGGGGGCGCGTCCCAGGCGTGCCGGGCGCTGCCCTTGGATCCCTGCCGATGCCCCAGGAAGCCGACGGATGACCTTGAGACAGAGTGCCACCGAACCGGGGCGCGTCGTCACGAAGGCAGGCCGCACGATCGGACGGTGAGCGGCCTGCCCGGTTCTTGGGCCCCTGGCGGGGCCCTACACCCAGCGGGCGGTAACGGTCTTCTCGTCGAGGAAGAGCCTCATCGAGGCCATGCGCGACTTGGCAGAGCCCAGGAACGACGACTTCTTGGACCCCAGGGGAAAGAAGGCGTAGGGCTGGGGCACGGCAACGTTGATGCCGACGTTGCCCACCTGCGCCTCCCGGGTGAACCTGCGGGCGGTCTTTCCGCTCTCGGTGAAGATGCAGGCCGAGTGGCCGTACTCGGTGCCGTTGATCCATCCCAGGGCTTCGTCGAGGCTCTTGGCCCGCAAGAGGACAGCCACCGGGCCGAAGGCCTCCTCCCGTGATGTTTCCATGTCGGGCCGGCCGTCCTCGAGGATGGTCGGGCCGAGCCAGTAGCCGCCGGGGTAGCCGGGAACGCCCTCTCCTCTGCCGTCCAGAACCATCTTCCCGCCCTCACCCAGAGCCCGCTCGATCCAGGCCAGCACCTTGTCGCGCCCCGCCGCGGTACACATCGGCCCCTGGGCCACGGACTCGTCCAACCCATAGCCGAGCTTCATGGTCTTGGCGGCAGCCACGAACTTCTCCTTCAGCTCGTCGTGCCGGTCCCCCACCACGATCACGTTGTCCGAGCCCAGACAGCGCTGGCCGTTCATCCCGAAGCAGGAGCGCAGGAGCCACTGGGCCGCCTGGTTGAGGTCGGCATCGGGCATGATGACCACGTTGTTCTTGCCGTTTCCGTTGAGCGACGAGGGCTTCCCGAGCTCGCCGCACTGGCGGTGGAGATCCCACCCGGCCGAGGTGGAGCCGATGAACCCCACCCCCTGGATCCCGGGCTGGCGCAGGATCTCGGCGTTGATGTGGCGCCCCCCGTGGACGAGGTTGATGACTCCCTTGGGAAAGATCTCGGCCGCCACCCGGCTGATGGCGTCTGCGGCCACAGGGTCCTGGCGGCTCGGGCTCACCACCACGGTGCACCCCGCCGCCAGCGCGTAGGGAACGAAGGACGACCAGGCGTGCATGGGGATGTTGCCCGGGGTGACGATGAGGAAGGCACCGAGGGGCTCCCAGGTGAGCCACTGGTCGATACCCGTGGCAAGCTGATCCAGGTGCTCGTTCTCCTTCACCAGGCCGTACGCTGCGGCGCACGCCGACTCCACGTTCTCGATGACCCGGCGAACCGACCCGCGGCTCTCGTCGATGGTGCGGCCGTGGTCCTGGGTGAGGATGCGGGAAAGCTCCTCCTCCTTCTCGTCGAGCCGGCCCCTGAGATCGAAGAGGAGCTTGGCACGGTCGCGCAGGCACACGTCCTTCCAGGAGAGGAAGGCACGGTGCGCGGCCTCCACCGCGGCCCGGGCCTCCTCCGCCGTGGCCTCGGGGAACTGGGCGATCACCTCGCCCGTGGCAGGGTTGGTTGTCTCCTGCACCACCGAGGAGCGGGACTCCACCCACTCCCCCCCGATCAGGAGCTTGAGCGTGTCATAGTGCTTCTTCACTTCCGGTAGAAGGGCCATTCTGTCTCCGTGTCGGTTGTCCGGTGTCTGTTGTCCGGTGTCCGTTGTTCGTTGTGGATTGGCCTTGGTCGGTAGTCCGATCCGGCTGCCGAGTATCCGATGGCGGTAGGCAACCCCAGTGTGCCCAAGCGCCCGCCTTCATCTCCAACGGACAACGGACCACGGACAACCCACCCTTACCTCAACCCATCCTCCTTCTTCGCCTCCGCGATGGTCAGACCACCTACGCGGGGCAGGGGGCGTCCGGAGGCGGTGACGACCAGGGCCACGACGATCTCGTCGTCCCGAGGGGCGTCCTGCACCCGGACGGGCATGGCGTCGAAGTGGGTGCGAACGAAGGCAGCGTCCTTGTAGTGCACGGGCACGTCGAGCTCGGTGCCCGGCACCCCCATCTTCTTCGAGGACGGGATGATGGACTTGCCGCCCCCCACCGCCTCCCGGAAGGGAGCGCCGAGCTTGGGGTGAAGGAGCGCGGCGGCGTGCTCGAGCTCGCCGCCGGAGCCCACGATGGCACCTTTGCCGTAGCTCTCGGCCTGCTCGGGGCGGATGCCCAGGGCTTCCACCGCGCGCTTCCCGAGGAGGGCGCCCAGTTCCTCCCCCGCCTGCACGAGCGGGGAGAGGTCGTCCGCGTAACGGCCGGCGAGAGGGTTTCGGATCACCGCGGCGGCCGCCGCGCGGCGGGCGGGCGGCTCGACCGACCTGCCTGCCTCGGTGCGGGTCTCCTCAACGATGGT
>CAZYJP010000262.1:0-3907 GCA_964647795.1 uncultured Thermodesulfobacteriota bacterium | reverse complement strand
GCGGGGAGGTGACGCTGGAGCGGCCGGTGCGCACGGTGGAGCTCGTGGACGTGCACTTCTCGTACCGCACCGAGGGGCCGGAGGTCCTGCGGGGAGTGTCCCTGCGGGCCGTGGAGGGCGAGGCGGTGGCGCTGGTCGGCCCGAGCGGCGGGGGAAAGTCCACCGTGCTGAAGCTTCTGCCCCGTTTCTACGACGTCACTTCGGGCTCGGTGCGGATCAACGGGCGGGACATCCGCGAGTACACCGTTCCGAGCCTGCGCTCGGTCATGGCAGTGGTGACGCAGGACACCTTCCTGTTCAACGACACGGTGCGCTCGAACATCCTGGTGGGCCGTCCCGACGCCAGCGAAGAGGAGATCGTCGCGGCCGCGAAGGCGGCCCAGGCCCATGAGTTCATCGCTGCCCTGCCCCTGGGGTACGACACCGCGATCGGGGAGCGGGGAGACCTGCTGAGCGGCGGCCAGAAGCAGCGTCTCGCCATCGCCCGGGCGATTCTGCGCGATGCGCCGATCCTGATCCTGGACGAGGCGACCAGCGCGCTGGACTCCGAATCGGAGAAGGCCGTCCAGATGGCGCTCCAGGCCTTGGTCCAGGGGCGCACGACCTTCGTGATCGCCCACCGACTGTCCACGGTGCGCGACGCACACCAGATCCTCTTTCTCCGCGACGGGCAGGTGGTGGAGAGGGGAACCCACGACGGGCTCCTCTCGCACAGCGGGGAGTACGCGAGGCTGTGCGAGCTGCAGTTCGGGCCGTCGCCGAAGGGCGGGGAGGGCGCGGCGTGAGGCGGCGCGGGGCACCCCGACAGTCTCGGTCTTCGGAGCGACCACTCCCGGTCTCGGCTTTGCCCCCTTCCACGCGGTGTCCCGGGTCGTGGAGAGCGCTGGAGTGCCGCCCGTGCGGTCTCTCTGGGGGAAGGAGTTGCACCCACCGCCATTTGCGCTGGATGGGGGACATCGCGCCGGAGGGCATCCTGAAAGCCTGCGACGAGTTGTTGGGGGAGACTGCGTGAGGGCACCGTCTGTTCTCCACGTCGATACGGGCCTCACCTGGCGGGGCGGGCAGCAGCAGGTTCTCTTCCTGCACCGCGGTCTGCTTCGGCGGGGCATTGAGAGCCACCTTGTGTGCTCTTCGGGCGGAGAGCTTCTCGCCCGGGCGCAGGCCGAGGGACTGCCGGTGACCGGCCTCGCCCTGCGGGGCGAGTGGGATTTAGCCTCCGCGTGGAGGATCGCATCGGCACTTCGGATTTCGGGCGCTACGCATCTGCATCTTCACAGTTCCCACGCACAGACTCTCGGACTCTTGGGGTCGGCATGGTCGGGTATTCGCAACGTGGTCGTCACCCGGCGGGTGGATTTCATTCCTGGACGCCACCTCTTCAACCGCTGGAAGTATGGCCCAAGGGTGGCACGATTCGTCGCGATCAGCCGCGCCATCCAAGATATCCTCATCGGGATCGGGGTTCCATCCGAACGGATTCGGCTCGTGCCGAGCGGAGTTGAGTTGAACAGGGGAACGCCTGGGGAGGGAAGGGGGTTCCGTGAAGAGTTGGGGTTGGCGGAGGACCAGCCACTCATTGGCAACATTGGTCACTTGGCAGACCACAAGGGCCAGCGGTACCTGGTGGAGGCCGTACCGCTAGTGCTTCGGGACTTTCCAAGGGCGAAGTTCGTAATCGTGGGGCATGGCGAGTTGGAGGTAGAATTGAAGGCGCGGGCGGACGCCCTTGGCTTGGGTGGCCATCTCTTCTTCGCCGGTTTTCGGCGAGATATGGCAGCCATCTTGGACGCTTTGGACGTTTTCGTGCTTCCCTCTCATCTCGAGGGACTCGGCACGGTCGTCCTGGAAGCGCTGGCGGCGCGCAAACCGGTCGTGGCAACACGTACCGGCGGCGTTCCGGACATCATAGAGGATGGGCGTGAAGGTCTCCTGGTACCCTCTCGTGATCCCAAAGCGCTGGCAAGCGCCCTCTCTCGGCTGCTGAGCGATTCAGAGTTGGCACGTACACTCGCTGAAGAAGGCCATCGGAAGGTTGAGCAAAATTTCAGCGTGGACAGGATGGTGGAGGGCAACCTCGAGTTGTATTGGGAGCTTGCAGGTGTGGAGGCCAAGCTGTGAAAGTCCCTCCCTGGGGGACGTGGTCCTAGCCACCGCCGCCGTGGAATCCCTGCGCGAGGACCCGCCGGATGCGGAAGGCCACGTGCTCACGAAGCCGAGCTTGTGGGAGGTCTTCCGGGGAAATCCGGGCGTGGCGCGGCTCGTGAGATGGAATCTCGACGAGGGGATGGGCATCGTGGCCCGGGGACTGCGAGCCGAGGGATACGATGCGGCCGCGGCTCTCCACGGGAATATCCGCATGTGGCTGCTGAGGTTCCTGGTGCCCCGTCCCCGGTGGAGTCGGTATCACATGGGGAGCCTGCGCCGCCGCGCCGCCGTCTGGCTCCGGCGTCCCGGGCTGCTCCCGGAGACCCACGTGGTGGACTGCTACCTGGCGGCCCTGATTCCCCTGGGAGTGATGATCATGGGAGCCACCAACACCGGCCGGTCCCATCCCGCCCCGGAGCACACCCACCTCGCCTTGGGCCCCGAGCGCCGGCCCTGTAGATTCAAGACCTGTCCGAAGGAGCTCGCCTGCCTCACGGGCCTGACGCCCGACCGGGTGTTCCGCGAACTCGAGAGCTGGACCCGGGAGACGCTCGGGTGGGAAGCCCCGTGAGGGTGGCGCTGGTTCACCCAAAGTTCGACCTCTCGGGCGGCGCGGAGCACTATGCCTGGAGCCTCGCGCGGGGGCTCTGGGCCCGGGGGCACGAGGTCCACCTCTTCGGCCGCAGGGCCGAGGGCCTCCCGGAGGAAGTGAGCTTCCACCGGGTACCGGCCCTGCCCCTGGGGCGCGCCCTCAAGACCTGGACCTTCGGCGAGGCCGCGGGACGCAGGGTGGGGCGGGGCCGGTTCGCGGTGGTCCAGGGCTTCGGGAAGACGAGTTTCCAGAGCGTGCACCGGACGGGGGGCGGGGTCCACCGCGGCTACCTGGAGCGGCAGGGCAGCCCCAGGCCCACCTTTTACGACCGGACGGTCCTGGCCATCGAAGACCGCCTGTTCGCCGCTCCGGGCCTGCGGGCAGTGATCGCCCCCTCCACCTGGGTGTCCCGGGAAGTGGCGCGGTACTTCCCGGGGGTCGCGGAAAGGATCCGAATCATCCCCAACGGCGTGGACGTGGAGCGGTTCCGACCCGAAGGGCGGGAGGCAGAGCGCCACAGCCTGGGAGAGCGGCTGGAGATTCCCGGAGGGGTTCGGGTGCTCCTTCTGGTGGCCACGAACTTCGCCCTCAAGGGCTTGGGGGAAGCGGTGGCGACATTGCCCCACCTGCCCGACGCCCACCTGGTGGTGGCGGGGGGCGACGACCCCCGGCCCTTTCAGAAGCAGGCGGCGCAACTCGGGGTCGGGTCGAGGCTCCACTTCCTCGGCCAGGTGAGCGACCCCGCAGCCCTGTACCGGGCATCGGACGTGTTGCTCCACCCGACCCGCTACGACCCCTTTGCCAACGTGTGCCTCGAGGCCTTGGCGTGCGGCTGCCCCGTGGTGACCACCGCTCGAAACGGCGTAGCCGACCTTCTGGCCTCCGGGGAGGCAGGCCGCGTGCTCGAGGCACCGGTCCGACCCGGGGCCCTGGCGTCCGGCGTCTCGGCCCTCCTGGCTCTGGGGGACGCGGCCCGGACGAATGCCTCCGCCCTGGCCCGACGCCACGACCAGGCCCGTCACCTGGACGCGATCGAGGCCGTGTACCGGGAGGTCGCGGAGGCGCGGGCGTGAGGGTGCTGGCGGAGATCCAGAGGCGCGAGCTCGCCTCGGAGCTCCGGCACCGGGTTGGGCGGACCCGGGGCGATCGTTCATCGAGCCGCGACCCACC
>CAZYJP010000261.1:0-3941 GCA_964647795.1 uncultured Thermodesulfobacteriota bacterium | reverse complement strand
CTTCGGCTTCCTCGGGCCGAACGGCGCCGGCAAGTCCACCACCATCCGCATGCTCTGCGGCATCCTGGCACCCACCTCCGGAACCGGCACGGTGGCGGGGTTCGACGTCGGCACCCAGGCCGAGCAGATCAAGGGCCACATCGGGTACATGAGCCAGAAGTTCTCCCTCTACGAGGACCTGACCGTGGAGGAGAACATCGACTTCTACGCCGGCATCTACCGCGTACCCAAGGCGCAGCGCCGAGTACGCAAGGAGTGGGTCATCGAGATGGCCGGCCTCGCCGAGCACCGGCGCTCCCGCACGTCGATCCTCTCGGGCGGCTGGAAGCAGCGGCTGGCCCTGGGCTGCTCGATCCTGCACGAGCCCCCGATCCTGTTCCTCGACGAGCCCACCTCCGGCGTCGACCCCATGAGCCGGCGGAAGTTCTGGGAGCTGATCTACCAACTCTCCGACCAGGGGGTGACCGTGTTCGTCACGACCCATTACATGGAGGAGGCCGAATACTGCGACCGGTTGGGGCTGATCTACCGGGGCAAGCTGATCGCCCTGGGCACCCCCCAGGCGCTCAAGACCGACGAGATGCCCGACGACGTGGTCGAGGTGGTCTGCGACCGACCCCAGGACGCCCTCGCGGAGCTGGAGGGGCTGGCCGGGGTGAAAGAGGCGGCGCTCTTCGGCCGCGGGCTCCACGCGGTGGCGGGGGACGGCGAGGCGGCGAGCCGCGCGATCCGCTCCCGACTCGAGGAGCGGGGCTACCGCCCCACCCGGGTCGAACCGATCCTCCCGTCCCTCGAGGACGTGTTCGTCTCCCTGATCGAAGCCCGGGACCGCGCGGGCGAAGCGCAGCAAGAGGTGCAGCGATGAGAGCCCATCGGGCTTGGGCGGTGGCGCGAAAGGAGCTGCTGCACATCCGGCGCGACCCGAGAAGCCTCGGCATGGGAATCGCCATCCCCATGCTGCTCCTGATGCTGTTTGGCTACGCCCTCACCCTGGACGTGGACGACGTGCCCTTTGCGGTCTGGGACCAGAGCCGCTCACCGGCGAGCCGGGAGTACGTGAGTCACTTCGGCGGCTCCCCCTACTTCACCGTGCGGTCCCACGCGGAGAGCTACCGGGATTTGGAGCGAGCCATCGACAGAGGGGAAGTCCTGGCGGCCCTGGTGATCCCCACGGACTTCGCGGCGCGGGTAGGGTCGGGGCGGCCCGCCCGGGTCCAGCTCATCCTGGACGGGAGCGACGCGAACACCGCCGCAATCGCGATGGGCTACGCCGACGCCGTGAATCTCGCCTACTCCCGAGGGGTGGCCCTCGACGTGCTCCGCCGGGCCGGGGAGAAAGCCCCCGCCCTCCCGATCGACCTGCGGTCCCGGGTCTGGTTCAACCCGGACCTGGCGTCGAAGAACTACATCATCCCGGGCCTCATCGCGGTCATCATGATGGTGATCGCGGCGCTCCTGACCTCGCTCACCGTGGCCCGGGAGTGGGAGCGGGGCACCATGGAGCAGCTCATCTCCACGCCGATCCAAGGCTCTGAGCTCATCCTGGGGAAGCTCCTCCCCTATTTCGGGATCGGCATGCTCGACGTCGCCCTCGCGGTCCTGATGGGCGAGCTCCTGTTCCAGGTGCCGCTTCGGGGCAGCGTAGCGCTCCTCTTCGGCATGGCGGCCATCTTCCTGGCCGGGGCGCTTGCGCTCGGGATGGTGATCAGCATCGTCACCAAGAACCAGCTCCTTGCGAGCCAGCTCGCCATGGTGCTCACCTTCCTTCCTGCCTTCCTCCTCTCGGGCTTCATGTACGCCATCGCCAACATGCCCCAGCCCATCCAGGTCATGACCCACGTCATCCCGGCTCGGCACTTCGTCTCGCTCCTCAAGGGGATCTACCTCAAGGGAGTGGGACTGGAGATCCTGGCCCTGGAGGCCGGTCTCCTGACCCTCTTCGCCGTGGCCATGGCGGCCCTGGCAACCCGGAAATTCCGGAAAGAGCTGGCGTAGGAACTGGCGCAGCCGTGATCGAGCGCATTTGGCACATGCTCCGGAAGGAGTTCCTCCAGATCTTCCGCGACCCGCGGATGACGGGGGTGATCTTCCTGATGCCCGTGATCCAGGTGTTGGTCTTTGGGTTCGCGGTGACCACCGACGTCAAGCACGTGGCTCTGGCCGTGCTCGATCGAGACAACAGCGTGGCCAGCCGGGACCTCGTTTCGCGATTCGTGGAATCGGGCTACTTCGACGTTGTGGAGGCGGTGGGAAGCGACCGCCGGGCCCAGGAGCTGATCGACCGCGCCCAGGCCCAGGCCCTCCTGCAGATCGACCGGGGCTTCGTGGACGAACTGGGGGCCGGACGCACCGCGGGCGCCCAGCTCATCGTGGACGGGACCGACTCCAACACCGCGGGGATCGTGCTCGGCTACGGGGCCAAGATCGTCGGGCGCCTGAACGACGAGCTCCTGGCCGACCGCCGGGGCCAGCGCGGTGCCCACTCGGGGGAGGTTTTCCAGGTTGCGCTCGAGACCCGGGCCTGGTTCAACGAAAACCTCGAGTCCCGCAACTTCTACGTGCCCGGGGTCATCGCGATCCTCGTGATGCTGATTACGTTGATGCTCACCAGCATGGCCGTGGTGCGCGAAAAAGAGATCGGCACCATGGAGCAGATCCTGGTGACCCCCATCCGGCCGCTGGAGTTCATCCTGGGCAAGACCGTTCCTTTTGCCTTGATCGGCTACGCCGATGTGTTGGTCATCACCCTGATCGGTCTTTTCATGTTCGACGTGCCCATTCGAGGGAGCTTTTTTCTTCTGTTCGTGGCCACATCCTTGTATCTCATGACGACCCTAGGGCTTGGACTCTTCATCTCCACGGTGAGCCAGACCCAGCAGCAGGCCATGATGAGCACCTTTTTCTTCTACTTTCCTGCGGTCTTGCTGTCGGGCTTCATGTTCCCCATTGCCAACATGCCCGTGGTCATCCAGTGGCTCACGTACCTCAACCCTCTTCGTTACTTCCTCGTGATCGTGCGGGGGATCTTTCTGAAGGGGGTGGGGCCGAGCGTTCTTTGGCCCGAGATGGTGGCGCTGCTGGTCATGGGGGTCGTTTCCCTGTGGCTTGCCTCGAGCCGGTTCCACAAGACCCTGGCTTGAGGACCGAAGACGAGAATCGAACGGAGGCAGAGATGGATCGCGGTGTAGTTGTGGTGACCCGGACCGTGCCGGCTGCCTGCGCCGGAGTGCTCACCCTTTGTTTCTCCGTTGCAGGCGCCGCGTGGGCGGCGGAGGCCCCCGCCATGGACCGGTATGTGCCCCGGCTCGTGGTCGAATCCGAGTCCTCCCGGGAGCGCGCGCGAGAGGCCCAAGCCCGGCCCCCGGTCCCTTTCCCGCTGGAGGGGCCCCTGTCCCTCGAGACCTGCGTGGCGATCGCCCTGGACGCGAACCCTGCCGCCCGGGCCGCTCGAGAGGGGGTGCGGGCAGCCGAGGAGGGCGCCGGAGAGGCTCGATCCCCCTACTACCCGGAGCTCTCGGCTCGGGCCTCGTACCGGCGCTGGGAGACCCACGCCTTCCTGCCGGACGGGCTTGCCCGGGCAGAAGTGCCCGGCACGATCGGCCCCACGGACGACTGGAGCGCAGGGTTCGAGGCCCGCTACCTCCTTTTCGACAGCGGAGCGCGCAAGGCACGGCTGGAAACGGCCAAGGCCCGAGAGACAATGGCCCGGTTCGACGAGCGTACGATACGCCAGGACCTCGCGCGGGCGGTGCACGAGGCCTTCTTCGGGCTCGTCGCCGCCGAGGAGCACCGCGGGGTTGCGGCGCGATCCCTGGTCCGGTCCCAGGATCACCTGCGCCTGGCCCAGGAGCATGGTGTCGTCTACCTCCACGCCCACGGCCTCCGTCCAGTCATGCTCGCAGCCCGGTTTCACAGGCATCGCCAGCCTGTCGATGTCCGGG
>CAZYJP010000260.1:0-3950 GCA_964647795.1 uncultured Thermodesulfobacteriota bacterium | reverse complement strand
ACTCCCCGGCGGAGGAGGCTGACTGCGCCCAGTGCCAGGCGGCGAGCCATCAGCTGGCCGCGGGGCTCCCCGCTGTCGAGGGGGCACCGCTCGCCGGCACCGCCAGTCTGTGGGCCGCCGGAGCCGCCTCCTGCTCACGCTACGGATTGCCCCAGCCCCGCGCTCCCCCCACGGCGCCCTGACCCAGTCACGTCCCGTAGGCCCCAGGTCTCCATTGACTCAGCGCCCCGGAGGGAGCTCCTATGCGTATGTCCAGGATTCCGGCCGCCGTACCGGCGGCACCCCGCGTTGTCATTCCGTTGCCGGCCCTCCCCGCGCCCGGGTTTCGGACAAGGAGCGTCAGCCGTTGACACGCGAGGCGCTCGAGAAAAACCAGGTCCTCGTCTACCTGGCGGCCATCCTCTGCGGCCTCCTGATCGGGTCGGCCTTCCCCGACGGGGTGGCCGCCTGGGAGGCGGCCCTGTGGCCCCTGCTCGGTTGCCTCCTCTACGCCACCTTCACCCAGGTGCCCCTGGCGAATCTGCGAGAGGCGTTCGCAGAGTCCCGGTTTCTCACGGCCGCAGTGCTCGGCAACTTCGCCGTGCTGCCGCTGGCGGCCGGGGGGCTCGCGGCCCTGGCGCCCAGCGACCCCGCCGTCCGTCTGGGCGTGCTCCTGGTGCTGCTCATGCCATGCACGGACTGGTTCATCACCTTCACGCACCTCGGGGGCGGGGACACGAAGCAGGCGATGGCCTTCGCCCCGGTGAGCCTGCTCCTCCAGTTCCTGTTGCTCCCGGTGTACCTCGTGCTCTTCTACGGTGAGGGGGTCGGGGTGGCCCTCGTGCACCGGGAGATGCTCCTGGCCTTCGGCGGGCTGATCGCGACGCCGCTCGTCGCGGCCTTCCTCACGGAGAAGTGGGCGGAGGGGCGGCCGGGGGGGACGGCGCTTCTATCCCGGCTCGCCTGCTTCCCGGTGCCGCTCCTCGCGGCCGTGGTGTTTCTGATTGCCGCGACCCAAGTGGGGCTGGTCCTCGGCTCCGTGCCCCTGTTCGGCCGCCTGCTTGCGATCTTCGCCGCCTTCCTGCTAATCGCCGCAGCCCTGGCCCGGCTTCTGGCGAGGCTCTTTCGCCTCCCCACGGCCCAGGGCCGCGTGCTGGCCTTCAGCTTCGGCACCCGCAACTCCTTCGTCGTCGTGCCCCTGGCGCTGGGCCTTCCCGCGTCGTTCGAGGCCACCATCGTGGTCGTGGTATTCCAGTCCCTGGTAGAGCTCTTCGGGATGGCCGCCTACCTGTGGGTGGTCCCGCGACGGCTGTTTCCTACCCCGAAGCCAGGGCCGTGACCGCCCCGGCTCAAGGACCCACGAGACCGCCGCGTGCAGCATCGCCTCACCCTTCCCGCGCCCGCGGCCCTGGAGGGCCCGGCCCGGTCGCTCTCGCGGCTCTTCGTTGCCGCGGGAGTGAGGGATGCCAACTCAACCTTGACGACCAGACCAGACCAGACCAGACTCTTGCAAGGGAGTCGACCGTATCACGGAGGCCTTGCCATGCACATCACCAACATCTCGGAGGCCAAGGCTCAGCTCTCCTCCCTCATCGAGCAGGTGCTGGCGGGCCGCGACGTCGTCATCGGGAAGGCGGGAAAGCCTGTGGCGCGGATCGTCCCCTTCGAGCGGAGCACGGAGGACCGACGCCCTGGGGCGTTGCGCGGTCGAATTAGGATCGCCGCAGACTTCGACGAGCTCCCCGACGATCTGGCGGAGGCGTTCGGGATGAAGGGCGGATGAACCTGCTCCTCGATACCCACGTGCTCCTGTGGTGGCTGGACGACGATCCGTCGCTATCCACGAGAGCCCGCGCGGCCATCGCCAACGGCGAGAACCTGGCCTTCGTCAGCGCTGCAACCGTCTGGGAGATCTGCATCAAGGAGGCGCTGGGGAAATTGGAGATCCCCCCGGATTTCCGTGAGGTGCTCGCCGCCCAACCCTTGCTGCCCCTCGACATCACCGCCGAACACGCACACGCGGTAGCCGGCCTTCCCGACCACCATCGCGACCCCTTCGACCGGATGCTCATCGCCCAGGCTCGCACGGAGCGGTTGACGGTGGTGACCCACGACGCCCGCTTCCGCGAATATGGGATTGCGCTGGTCGAGACGTGAGCTCCGACCGCGACGGAAGCTCTCGAGGCAGGTGGCCGAGATCGCAGGCCGCTACCACTTGGCCAACCTCTATGTGTTCGGGAGCCGAGGGGACGAGATCGCCTCCCGGGTTCGCGGGGAGTCCGCGGCCGGGGAGAACGAGCGGTCCGACGCAGACTTCGGGGCGGAGCCGAGACCGGGCGCGGCCCTCTCTCCCCGAGACCGCGTCCGGCTGGCGGCGGACCTGGAGGACCTGTTCGAGGTCCGACGTGCGGATCTCGTGGTCCTGCCCGAGGCGCCCCCCTTCCTGGCCCTGGCGCCCCTTGCGGCTCTCTGGGCACCGATGCCATGGTGCCACGTCCGTGTTTGTGCCTCGTAACCAATTGAGATCATGGACCTTTCAAAAACAAACTGTCGAAAACGGGTTTGACAGGACCGCGGGGTGAGCTAGCCTTTCGGCGATTCCAATGGTGGAATCCTTCTGGCGCTATCGAGGAGTGGGCCATGAATCGTGTGCAGCGGATCGGTCTGGTTTCTGTCCTTACCCTCGCCCTGGCCGGTCTGGCCCTGGCCGGAGCCGACCGCGGGGCCATGGACCTCACGTCCGGCGACCAAGTCTATGCCTGCAGCTGCGGCGAGGCGTGCCCCTGCCAGACCCTGTCCAACAACCCGGGCAAGTGCTCCTGCGGCAAGGACATGGCGCAGGCGTCGGTGGTGAGGGCCGGAGACGGCACGGCCATGCTCAAGGCCGAGGGGTGGGAGAAGGAGCGTCCCTTCAAGACCGTGGGCAAGTACACCTGCTCGTGCCCGCCGGCGTGCCCTTGCGACACCGTCAGCCAGATCCCGGGCAATTGCACCTGCGGCAAGGAGATGAAAAAGGTCGAGGGCTGAGCGCCGGGGATTGCCGGATGACCGGCCGGTCTCCACCAGCCGCCGGCAGTTGTGCGCCTTGGGGGCGGGGGGAAGGAGGTCTTTCCATTCTCAGAGGACGGCCGAAACGGGGTCGGCCGAGCGAGGCCTTCGCAGCACCAGCGCCCCCCACTCCCCCAGGGTCTCCTCCCGCAGCACCTCGAAGCCGACCCCCCCGGGGCCATACACCGCGGCTGCCGAGGGGAGCTCGGGGACGAGCATGCCGGAGAGGAGCAGGAGACCTCCGGGCGCGACCCGGGCGCCCAGGGCCGGCGCGAGGCCCAGAAGGATCTGGTAGAGGATGTTGGCGGCGACCAGGGGATAGGTGCCCCGGACGCAGCGCAGATCCCCGCACAGGGCCAGGAGCCCGGCATCCACCCCGTTGGCCCGGGAGTTCTCACGGGTCGCCTCGGCGGCGAGGCCATCGATATCAAGGGCCACCGCCCGGGGCACCCCGAGGAGCCGCACGCCGATGGAGAGGATTCCCGAGCCGCACCCCACGTCGAGGAACGCCGGGGGCGGCGCCCTCCCGACGGCGTCGTCGAGGAGCGCCAGGCACAGCCGGGTCGTCTCGTGGGTACCGGTGCCGAAGGCCCGGCCGGGGTCCAGCCGGATTACCCGCACTTCCGGGTCCTCCGGAACCCAGTCCTCCCAGGTGGGGCACACCGCAAGGCGTGCGGAAACCCGGGTCGGACGGTAGTAGGCCTTCCAGGCGTCCTCCCAACCCTCCCGCACTTCGGACCAGGACCAGCGGAGCGACGTCGAGCCGAGATCCCGGGCGTACAGGGTGAGGTGGACCTCCACCCGCTCCCGCTCCCCCGGCGGGAAGTACACCATGACGGAGTCGGTTTTTTCCACGGCGCCGCCGGCGCCCCACTCCATCAGGAGACACGCCAGGGCCTCCCGCACCGCGACGGGCCCCTCCA
>CAZYJP010000259.1:0-3984 GCA_964647795.1 uncultured Thermodesulfobacteriota bacterium | reverse complement strand
CAGTCCCCTGCGGGGCCGGAGCTTCTCATATGCGGCCCCCGAAGCCGGAGCCGGTCCGGGCACGAGGACCCGGGTCAACAGCTCGGCGGGGGCCAGGCGGAGGGGTTCCCTCCCGTCTCCCGAGTAAAGCTCCTCCACGTCGACGGTTCTCACGCCACCGCGGCTTGCCACGTCCACCGCTGCACCGAGCGCAATGAGGACGGGCGGGAGGTCTGCCTGGTGGCAGGCGTGGCACCGAGGGCTCCCCGGTACGGCGTGACAGACGTCCCCTCCGGCCTTGTGGCAGACGGGTCGGCCGCTGCGCCAGAAAGCGGACTGGTTATAAAAGGCGCAGCGGGTGTCCAGACAGAGGTTGCCCCCCACGGTGGCACGGGTCTGGATGGGCGGGGCGCCGACCAGGGCGGCGGCCCGACTTACGACCCCGAGCGTCCCCTGGGGGGCCCAGCGAACGAGGTCCGCGAGGGGGGTGCCCGCGCCGATTCCCCAGCCGGAGGCCTGCTCCGCGATGCCCCGCAGGGGGAGGCGGGAGACCGAGAGAAGGGGCGCAGGTTCCCGGGCGCCGTGTCCTTGTTTGAGGGAGACGAGGAGATCGGTCCCGCCCCCCAGAATTCGGGGAGGGGAGGGGTGGCCGAGGGCGTCCAGAGCGTCGCCCAGGTCTTCGGGCCGCAGGACCTCGGTACGCGGTAATCGGAGCATCTTCTACTCCCTGGTGACGTTCGCTGGCGGGCCGGGGGCAAGCCTCGCAACCCCTGCTCCGGGTGCCGGGCCTGGCTCCCCTGAGCCATACGGGCGCGATTCCGCAACAACGGTTTCCATCTGTACAAACAACGTTTGACAGGTCACCAAGTCTGGACAGGACCGAAGGGCGCGATAGGACCGTAGCAGAGGAGCCCCGTGCTGTCAACGCAGCAAAACCCTAGTACGGGCGGGGAGAGGGGGCTCCTCGAGGAAGGAAAACTCCCCGGTTGACACGACGTGCAGACCCTTTTAGACTCCGTGCGGGGTATCGACAAACGGATTTTGATGAATCGTAGAACATAATATAGCCAAAATAGAACACACCATTTCGCAGGCGAGGGAGTGATGGACATCTTCCGGAAGCTCACCGTGCTGAGCCTCGAACAGGCCACGGTCCTCCCGTACCTCACCTATCGGCTCGCCCAGGACGGGGTTCGGGTCATCCGCCTGGAACACCCCGAGCTCGGCGACCCGAACCGCAAGGTGGGACGGCCCTTCACTCCGGGCGAGGACGACATGGGGAGCTATTTTCTCTCCATCAACGCCGGCAAGGAGGCCCTGACCCTCAACTTGAAGAGCCCGAAGGGCCAGGACCTCTTCAAGGAGCTCATCGTCCGCCTCGGGGTGGACGTGTTCGCCACCAACCAGCTCCCGAAGAACTACGGCCCCCTGGGGATCGCGTACGAGGGGCTCCGGGAGGTGAAGCCGGACTTGATCTGGCTCGGCCTGACGGGGTTCGGTCCCGACTCCAACGAGGCGGCCTACGATCCGGTGCTCCAGGCCCGCGGGGGCCTCATGGACCTCACCGGCGAGGCCGATGGCAGCCCGCAGGTGCTCGGCATCCCCCTGCCCGACATGGGCACGAGCGAGCACGCCTACGGCCTGGTGATGCGCGCCCTGTACCAGCGGGCGGTCACCGGGGAGGGGAGCCGGATCGACCTGGCCATGATCGACTCCACGGTCTCCTGGCTCACCCAGCCCATTGCCATGGCCAAGAGTTTCGGGAAGGTCATGACCCGTCGGGGAGCCACCCACGAATTCTTCGCGCCGGTGAGCGTCTACCCCACCGGGGACGGGTACGTGTACGTGGCCCTGGGAAACGACGTGCAGTGGAAGCGGTTGCTCGCCCTGCCCGGGTTCGAGGGGCTCGACGACCCCTCGTACGCGACGAATGCAGGGCGAATAGCGGACGTGGACCGACTCAACGAGAGGATGGCCGACGCCACCCGGCGGTATGGGACCCAGGAACTGCTGGAGACCTTTCGGCAGGCGCTGATCCCCGTATCGAAGGTCCAGGACGTGCTGGAGGTCTGCGAGGACCCGGCGGTGAAGCCGAAGCTCCTGGAGACCGTGGACCCGAGGACCGGCTTTCGGGTGACTCTGGCGCCGCCGCCCTTCATGACCCAGCACCTGAGGGAAGGGGGCCAGACCCTGTCCTTCCCACCCCGCACCGGGGAGCACAACGACGCCGTCTACGGCGACGCCCTTGGGTTATCGAGGGAGGACCGGGAGGCCCTGAAGGCGGAGGGTGTCATTTAAGGCTGCGGGTTGCTCGTTGCGCGTGGCGGGTTGGAGAAACCGCGAGCGGCGAGCTCCGTCGGCTACAACCTGCGACGCGCCATCCCCAACCCCCAACCCACAACGCGCAACGAGCAGATATCATGGATTTTCGGCTGACAGAGGAACAGGAATTCTTCCGGAGGGCCGTGGCCGACACCGTCGATCGGGTGATCCTGCCCCACGTGGAGCACATCGACGAGGCCGACGAGATCCCTGAGGCCCTGTGGAAAGAGTTCGCGGGGTTGGGCTATCTCGGGCTCCGATACCCGGAGGAGCTCGGGGGCATGAACGCCGACCCGGTGACCTGCATGCTCTTCTACGAGGAACTGGCGCGCGGGTCGGTGGGGTTCGCCCAGGCGGTCATCATGAACATGCTGATGGGCACCCACTTCCTGTACCGCTTCGGAAGCCCGGCGATTCGCGAGCGGTGCCTTCTCCCGGCGATCCGGGGCGAGAAGATCGCGACCATGTGCTTTACCGAGGATCAGTCGGGTTCCGATCTGGCGGCCACCCGGACCCTGGCCACGAAGGCCGCCGGTGGGTGGAGGCTCAACGGGACCAAGAACTGGATCACCAACGGTCCGACCGCGGATTTCGCGACCGTGCTGGCGACCACCGACCCCTCCAAGGGAATGAAGGGGCTGAACTTCTTCCTGGTGGAGAAGGGCACGCCCGGCTTCCAGCCCGGGCAGCTCCTCCACAAGCTGGGGGCCCGTGGACCCGCCTGCGGCGAGCTCGTCCTGGAGGATGTTTTCGTCCCGGAGGAGAATCTCCTGGGCGAGGAGGAAGGAAAGGGGGTCGCCTACCTCGGGGAGATCCTCAACGAGGTGCGCTGCATGACCGGGGCGATGGCGCTGGGCATGGCCCGCACGGCATTTGCCGACGGCCTCGAGTACGCCCGCAAACGACAGGCCTTTGGCAAGCCTATCGGCGAGTACCAGCTCATCCGGGCCAAACTGGCGGACATGGCGACCGAGATGGAAGCCTCTCGCCTCCTGGTCTACTGGGTGGCGTGGATGATCGGCGAGGGGATGAATCCTCGCCGGGAGGCCGCCATGGCGAAGATGTTCGCGACGGAGACGTGCCTGAAGGTGGTGGACGAGGTCACCCGCATCTACGGGGCCAACGGCTTCGCCTCGGAGTACGGGCCCCAGCGGTACTTCCGCGATGCCCGCTTCCTCCTCTACGGAGGGGGGACCCACGAGATCATCAAGGACTTCGTGGGGCGGGAGATCATACGGGAGCGCTAGGACTACAACGAGCGATCGGGTCTCTGAGTGCGTCGGGCGCGGAACCTTCCCTCCGGCGGGCAGGATCCCGACGCTTAGTATACGCTCGCGGGACGGTTTCAAGCGGCCCTATGGCCCTTCGGCGCCCCCAACGCATCGTGCCACGGCCGCCTGCCCGCTCTCCGGGAAGGCCCCGCGCCCGACTTTGACGCAACTTTCGCTGTAGTACTAGGACGCTGGGAGGCCGGGATGCGTCCGGCGTCAGGCGTGAAGCGTCACGCATTTCGAGGTGCATCATGAAGATCGCGGTACTGGTCAAGGAGGTCCCGGACCTGGAGGCCCTCGTCAAGGTCGGCGAGGACGGGAGGTCGGTGGACGTCGAGAAGAAGCGCTGCCTGAATTTCTTCGACGAGATCGCTGTGGAGGCCGGCCTGCGGGTCAGGCAGACCGCCGGGGG
>CAZYJP010000258.1:0-3992 GCA_964647795.1 uncultured Thermodesulfobacteriota bacterium | reverse complement strand
CTCCTTGAGCCGCACCGCCTCCTCCAGGGCGAACCGGTCCCACTCGTTCATCTGGTAGGGCAGGCCGGCGGCCTTGACGGACCGCCCGTCGGCGGCCACCTGCAGGTCGGCCTCGGCCGTGTCGGGCACGTGTTTGACGAAAACGGCCAGGTTCATGGGGATCCTCCTCTGAGAAAGTTCAAGAGCCCTTATTGACGGGATAACGGGATGGGCGGATCAGAACCTGGGGCGGTGAAAAGCCCTTGGTGATACCCCTGAATGCTTCATTGATATTGGACGGGAAAGGAAACTCGCCTCGCCGCTGTGCACAAGATCTTTCCATCCTGTTCCTCCCGTTATCCCGTCCATTCGACCTACGGTTCCAGCCCGCGCTCCACGAGCTCGGCGAGGTCGATCACTTCGAGGCTCTCCTCCATGCCCACGGTCTTCCGGGCGTCTTCCAGGGTCAGGAGGCAGAAGGGGCATGCGGTCACGACCGCGTCGACCCCCAGCGCCGCCGCGTCGCGCACCCGGATCTGGGCGTTTCGCTCCCCCTCGCCCAGGCCCTCGAGCCACATCCGGCCCCCGCCGCCCTCGCAGCACAGACTTCGCTCCCGGCTGCGGTCGAACTCCACGAGCTCCACGCCGGGCACGGACCGAAGGACCTCCCGGGGGGCGTCGTAGACCCCGTTCTGCTTCCCCAGGTAGCAGGGGTCGTGGAAGGCGACCCGGAGCGGGACCTCCTTCCCGAGGGGGACCCGGCCGGCGGCCACGAGCTCGGCCAGGACCTGGGAATAGTGCAGGGCCGGGATCTCGAGGCCGTAGTCCTTGCGGAAGGTGTTCATGCAGTGGGGCGAAGTCGCGACGACCTCCCGGATGCCGAGCTCCCGGAAGGTTTCCTTGTTCGTCTCGGCGAGCTCCTCGAAGAGCCCCGTCTCCCCCAGGCGCAGGATCTCGCTGCCGCAGCAGACCTCTTCGGCCCCGAGGGTGGTGTAGTCGTACCCGGCGGCCTCGAAGACCCGCGCCAGGGCCCGGGCGATGCCCTGGCACCGGGGGTCGTAGGCCGGGGTGCACCCGACGAACCAGAGCCGCTCCGACTCCTGGTCCGCCTCCAGGCTCCGGACCGTCACCTCGTCGGCCCATGCCGTGCGCTTCTGCCGGGAGCGGCCCCAAGGGTTCCCGTGCTTGAGACTCGACTCCAGGGCGGCCATGGCCGTCTCGGGGATGCGCCCACCCTCGATCTTGGCCGTGCGGAGGGCCCGGATCACCTCCACGGGCTCCAGGCCCCGGGGGCAGCGGTCCGAACAGGTGCGGCAGGCGGTGCAGTCCCACACCTCCTCCCGGTCGAGGAGGGCCTCCCCGTCCTCGCGGATCAGACTCTCGTAGAGGAGCCGCCGGGAGTTCAGGGGCGAGCGCAGGCTCATCGGGCACCCCCCCGTGCAGCGGCCGCACTGGAGGCACGCGGCCAGCTCGAACCGCTCGGCCAGGGTCACGCCCTCGATGTCGCGAATCTTGGTCACGGGACAACCCCTCCCATCCCCTTCGTCAGACCTTGCCCAGGATGGTGCGGGCCACGATCTGTTTCTCCACCTCTTTGGTTCCCTCGTAGATCTCCACGATCTTGGCGTCCCGGTAGAAGCGTTCGATGTCGTACTCGGCCAGATACCCATAGCCCCCGTGGAGCTGCAGGGCCTCGTCGGTCACCCGGACCCCGGTTTCCCCCGCATACCACTTGGCCATCGCGATCAGCCGATGGTCCACGGTGCCGCGGTCGACGAGCGCCGCGGCGCGGTGGACGAGCCCTCGGGCGGCCTCCACCCGTGTCGCCATCTCGGCGATCTTGAACTGCACACCCTGGAACGCCGCGAGCGGCTGCCCGAACTGCACCCGATTCTTGACGTGGCGGACCGCCTTGTCCAGGGCTCCCTGGGCTACGCCCACGCCCTGGGCGGCGATGTGCAGGCGGGTGCGGTTGAAGAATTCCATGAACTGGTAGAACCCCATGCCCTCGGCGCCGATGAGGTTGTCGGCCGGGACCCGCACTCCGTCCAGGACCACTTCGGCGGTCTCCGAGGCCCGAATGCCGAGCTTGCCGTGGAGCTTGGTGGCCTTGTAGCCGGGACGGTCGGTCTCCACCATGAGGCACGAGTGCCGCTCGTGCCGGTTGGGCGCGTGGGGGTTGGTGAGGCAGTACACGAGAAGGTAGGCGCCGGAGATCGCGTTGGTGATGAACATCTTGGTGCCGTTGAGCACCCACTCGGCGCCGTCCCGGACCGCCGTGGTGCTCACCGCCGTAATGTCGCTGCCGGCGTCGGGCTCGGTGATGGCCGCGGCCATGATGGCATCGCCCGTGGTGATCGGCGGGAGGTACCGGAGCTTTTGCTCTTCGGTGCCGTAGAGGAGGATGAGGTCCGCCCCGAAGGTGACCGATCCGAGAGCCTGCCCCAGGCCCGGGTCGGCCCTCCAGAATTCTTCCACCATGAGGCAAAATTCCAGGTAGCCGAGGCCCGCGCCACCGTACTCCTCGGGGAAGAAGATCCCCAGGAAACCCAGATCCGCAGCCATCTTGTACAATTCCGGCGGGCACTCCTCCCGCCGGTCCGCCTCCTGGGCCCGCTGGGGGAACTCGCCCTGGGCGAACTCCCGGGCCGCCTTCTGGATGTCCTTTTGTTCCGGCGTCAGATCGAACTGGGACATGGTCGCGTCACTCCTCGCCGTGGGGCGGGCCGTGGAGCCCGTAGGTAAAGAGCCTCGTGAAGTCGTCGGCCAGCTTCTCGGGGGGTACCCGGCCTGCCGGGTCATACCACTTGAAGATCCAGCTCATGCCTCCGACGAGCGCGAAGGCCACCGACGTCTCGTCGAGTCGCGTCCCCGGGTGCTCCGCCAGGAGGTCTCGGACGATCGAGCGCACCAGACCCAGGTACCCCCGCTGCCGGTCCAGGATGGTCTCTCGCCGGGCAGACCCCAGGGAGTCGACCTCGGTGGACATGATGGTGAGCTCGTGGGGATGGGAGACGAAGAAGCGCACATAGCGCCCGATGAATTCCCGGAGCTTCTCCAGCGGGGTGCGGCCGCTTTCTGTCACCTCCCGGAGGTCGGCCGTGACCCGGTCCATGACGAAGGAGGTGACCTCGAAGAGGAGGTCCTCCTTGGATCGGTAATAATAGTAGAGGGCCGGCCGGGTGACCCCCAGGGCGTCGGCGACTTCCTGGAGGCTCGTGCGGCCGTAGCCCTTCTCGGCGAAGAGCCGCGCGCCCTCCGAGAAGATCTGGTCCCTTCGCGCTTCCATATGGGACGACATGGGGTGTCTCCTTACTTACGAGTCAGTAAAATACCGGCCCAGCACCCCTCTGTCAAGATCCTCGTTGGGGGGCATTCGGAAGATTGTTTGCTGACGTCCCGAGCCCATCGGGGGTCTTTCACGATCGTGCCCGGAGGGCTCCAGAGTCCATTCTCCCCTGGCGGGAGAGGGGCCGGGTGAGGGGGGCCGCGCCGGCGCCCTTGACACGAACGGTCCGCTGAGATGACGTATTGCTCGGGCCCGGCGAGCGGGAACCCAGCACGGGAGGCGGCGATGGGTGCGGACCACGGGATGGAGGACGGTGGCCGTTCGCGCGGCTCGGGCCGGCCGTACGGCTTGGTCTACCATGCCGGCGGCCTGGGGGACTTCGTGCTGTCCCTTCCCGCGGTGTTCCGAGTCGCGGCGGCACACCCCCATCTTCGCTGGCACTTCTGGGGACCCAGGGAGCGGCTGGCTCTCCTCCCCGAATTCCGGCCCGCGCCGGGGGAGCTCCTCCGGGCAGGCCACACCCTGTGGGGAAGCGCTCCGGACCCGGCGGTGGCCGACTTGTCCAACGACGCTTTCCTTCCGGAACCGGACATCGAGAACGTTCACAACGAAGTTCGCGCCGGCTGCCTGCTCTACTTCAGCATCGCATCCGCAGCCTTCGGTCTGCTCGTCGCCTACATCTACTGGCGGTATTAAAGCATTGGATGAGGTTGGCCTGTCCGTG
>CAZYJP010000257.1:0-3995 GCA_964647795.1 uncultured Thermodesulfobacteriota bacterium | reverse complement strand
CCCGCTTCCGCAGCTCCTGGAACGGAACGGCCTGACCTCCTCCGCGGTCCTTCGGCCCGGCGACCGGCTCGTGGTGGCTTCGGCCGGGGACCCAAGTTGAAAGGGCCCGGTTGCGGCTGCCGGTGCTGATCACCCGCCTCCGCGTTTCGGCCGGGCCACCCGCGGACCCGACCCCCGGGCTCCCCTGGCGTCGGACTGCCTCATCTTCCGGGGCCGGCGGGTGCTCTCGGGACGACGGCCGGTGAAAGCCTACCGCAATCCCCTCCCCACGGTGGACGTGGTGGTGGAGTGCCAAGGGGGCGTGATCCTCGTCCGGCGACGGAACCCCCCCCTGGGATGGGCTCTCCCCGGGGGGTTCGTGGAGGCGGGCGAGGCACTCGAGGCGGCGGCGGCGAGAGAGGCGGCTGAGGAAACCGGGCTCTCGGTGGAGCTCACGGAGCAGTTCTTCACCTACTCGGACCCGGCGCGGGATCCCCGGCATCATACGGTCACCACGGTCTACCTGGCGCGGGCCGAGGGGCAGCCCCAGGGGGGGGACGACGCCGCAGAGGCCCGAATCTGGAAGTGGGAAAGGCTTCCGGAGCGCTTGTGCTTCGATCACGCCCGGATCTTGGAGGATGTCGTCCGGTATCGTCGGACGGGGCGGCGGCCCCGCCTGGAATCCCGACCCCTCTGCCCCGTCAGTGCACCTTGAGGAAGCAACACTCCTCGTAAGACCGCCCGGAACCGCAGGCGCACGGCGTCCTGCCGTCGCGGCCGGCCGCTCCTTCGAGGACGCCCTGTTCCTGCCGGGCCTCTTCCTGCTCCCGTTCCCAGCGCTCTTGACGGCGCTCGATCTCCTCGGGGTCGTAGAAGCTCAGCCAATCGCGCTGATAGTACTCCCGAGCGGCCTCCGGGGGTTCGGCCAGCAGGTCGTCCACCTCCCAGTCGTAGAATACCCCCTGATACTCCGCATCTTCCCGGTGCCTGCCGGCCTCCTCCCGTCCGAAGGCCGCCAGGAGGTCCCTGTGTTCGCTCGATCGAAGGTCCGCGAGGATGTTTGCGGCGGTCTGGCGAAGGGCAAGGCTCTCGGAGGGGACTGGGAGGAGCCTGGCGGCGAGCGCGATCACCTGGTCTTGCAGGTACTCGGCCGAGAGGGCGATGGCCGCGAGGGAGGCGAGAGCGACGGAACGTGCCCCGGGCCCGGCCGTCGCGTCCTGGGCGACGACCAGGAGAGGCTCGAAGGCCGCGGCGCTCTGGCCGGCGAAAATGCTCGGTAGGTCCTCGGTCACCCAATCGCAGTCGAAGGCGTCGGCCCAACGCAGGGCTGTCAGGAGGGGAACCAGGGCGACGGGGGTGTCCATGGCGCCCAGGAGATAGGTCGCGTGGACCGGGGCCCACCACTCGGGCAGGGGCAGGGTCCATGCTGACTTGTCCGCCACGATCTCGGCCAGGACCGGGAGGACGCGGGGGCCTCGGCGAAGCAGCTCGTCCACCACCTCTCGCGACAGACGGTCACCCGCCGTGTACAGGAGGTCGAGGAGGGCCTCGTCGCTCAGGGTCTGAAACCGTTTCTCCTCCGCTGCCATGGAGAAACGACGGGTCACGGCCGGCTGAGCCGCGCCAGCGCGGCTTCGAAGCGTGCGAGCCCTTCGCGGATGACGTCGAGGGAGGTGGCGTAGGAGAGCCGCAGGTGCTGGTCGGAGCCGAAGGGGGCGCCGGGAACCACGGCCACCCGTGCCTCGTCGAGGAGGAAACGGGCCAGATCGAAGGAGTTGCGGATCTCCTCGCCCTCGAAACGGCTCCCGTACACCCCGGAGACGTTGGGAAAGGCGTAGAAGGCCCCCTGGGGCAGGGGGCAGCGGATGCCGGGAAGGGAGTTGAGCCCTTCGGTCAGGAATTCCCGCCGCCTGGCGAAGGCCGCCACCATCTCGGCCACACACTCCTGGGGGCCGGTGAGGGCCACGGCCGCGGCCTTCTGGGCGAAGCTGGTGGGGTTCGAGGTGGACTGGCTCTGCAGCTTCTCCATGGCCGCCACGAGTTTGGACGGTCCCGCCGCGTACCCGATGCGCCAGCCCGTCATGGCATAGGTCTTGGACACCCCGTTCACGATCACGACGCGGTCCCGAAGGTCGGGGGCGACCTCCAGGAGGCCCACGAAACGCCCCCCCTCGTAGACGAGCTTCTGGTAGATGTCGTCGCTCACCACCAACAGGTCCCTTCCCCGGATGACCTCGGCCAGGGACTCCAGGTGGAGGCGCCCGTACATGGCCCCCGTGGGGTTGGAGGGGCTGTTGAGGACCAGGGCGCGGGTCCGAGGGGTGATGGCCGCATCGAGGGCCTCGGGGCGAAGGCGAAAGCCGTCCTCCTCTTGGGTCGGCACGATCACTGGCGTGGCGCCGGCCACCTGGACCTGCTCGGGATAGCTCACCCAGAAGGGAGCGGGTACGATGACCTCGTCTCCCTCGTCGAGAAGTGCCAGGAACAGATTGAACAGGGTGTGCTTCGCGCCGCACGAGACGGTCACCTCGCCGGGCGCGTAGACGAGCCCGTAGTCCCGCTCCAGGCTGCGGCAGACGGCGCCCTTGAGCTCCGGCGTCTCGCCCACGGGAGTATACCGCGTATCCCCGGCGCGGAGGGCGGCCACCGCTGCGTCGACGATGTGAGGAGGTGTCGGGAAGTCGGGTTCCCCTGCCCCGAAGCCGAGGACGTCGATCCCGTCGGCTTTCATCTGCTTGGCCTTGGCATCGATGGCCAGTGTTGCCGAAGGCTGGATCTGTTCGGCGCGGCGGCTCAACCTCATCCTGCCTTCCTCCGGGAACTTGCCCCGCGTGGCGCACACTTCCTCTGCATGGCCTCGATGACGACCGGCGGCGCCAGGTCGCCGATGCACCCCCCCAGGCTGAACACCTCCTTGAGGATCCGCGAGCTGACGTAGGAGTAGTTCTCGCTGGCCGCGAGGAAGAAGGTCTCCGCTTCGGGGTGGAGCTTGCGGTTCATGAGGGCCATCTGGAATTCGTACTCGAAGTCCGAGACGGCCCGCAGGCCCCGGATCACCACCTGAATCCCCTCGGTCTTCATGTAGTCGACCAGGAGGCCCTCGAAGCAGTCCACCCCGACGTTCGCGTGATCGCGGAACACCTCGCGCATGAGGTCCATCCGCTCGTCCAGGGTGAACAGGGTCTTCTTCTCGCTGTTGACCGCCACCAGGACCAGCAGGCGGTCGAAGACCTCGGCCCCCCGGAGGATGATATCCACGTGCCCGTTCGTGATGGGGTCGAAACTGCCAGGGTATACGGCGGTCGCGATCACGGAAACCTCCTGCACGGCCCGGAAAGCACCTTCTTATACTGGAGGGCCCGTGGGAAGTAAAGAGGCGGCAAGGCGGCGGATCCTGTCCCGGAGCCCCTTCCTGTGAGATCCATCCCAGTAGACCCGTCCGCAGCCGCTGCAGGCGAGGAAGCGCGAGCAGTGGATGGTCAGGTGGTCTGGGAGGGACGGCCGTGCCCCTTCCGGAGAAACCGGTCGGAGGGGACCATTGCACTCGAGGCAGCGGGAGAGGGGAGCTTCGGGAGGGGCGGCGCCGAGCGCCTGCAGAACCTCCGGGGTCTGCCGGGACGTCTCGGCGGTCGAGACCAGGACGCACGACAGGCCCCTGGCGCGCCGCGCCAGTGCCCGGTCGCGGGTGACCAGGGTGCGTGCCTCCTTCTGGCACCTCCGGAGAAGCTCGCCGTCCGGGGCAGGGCCCGCGTATGCGGCGTCGTAGCCGAGGAGCCTGAGATCTCGCGCGACGTTCCCGAGCATGGCGTCTACCAGGAAACGCATGCGGGGCCCTGTTGCTTCGCCGTCGGGTCGGGGCACCGGCCCCGGCGCCCATCCGGAGTCGCTTGCCTCCGACGCCCGGGACTCTCGGGCGAGGGCCGTCGTGCCGCCACGGAGCTCGACGATTGCGCACCGTGTGCCAGGATTGCCCTTGCGCGCCCGTCGAACTCTGTGTTAGTTCCCATCTTCCAAAG
>CAZYJP010000256.1:0-4019 GCA_964647795.1 uncultured Thermodesulfobacteriota bacterium | reverse complement strand
GCCCTCTCCGCACACAGGGGGATGGAAAACCCGCCCCAGTGTACGGGCAACAGGGCCGGTGTCAACTGTCAGGCGCCGGGGGGGGTGATGAAGGGGCGTGCTGGAAGGGCGTGATGGGGAGCGTGAGGAATATGCGCTGATGCAGGGGCAAGGAGCAAAGAGCGTGGGGAGGAGAGGAAGACGGAGGGCCTACGCGTGGATGAGCCCAAATCCAAGCCCATCGGCGGCCCTTGCCAGGGCACTGTCGAATCCAGCGAAGCGGAAGTCCACACCGGAGCCGAGCTCTTCCCGGACCGATTCGGCAGCTGCCAGGTGAACGCTGTCATAGCCCCGCAGGCCGAAACGCTCTGCCAGGTCTGCGGCCCGGCGAATCTGCACCTCTGTCGGCAAGACCACCCGAAACCGCTCCCATGCCTCGTCGAGCTCCCGTTTGTGAAGGGCGTGACCTTCCGGAGTTTCCCTCCGTTGGCGCAGTGCCTTGGCCAGCCCCGCCCGAACCTCGGCGTATGCGATCAAATGGGTGAAGGAGGCCGCTGCCTCCCTCAGTGCCTCGCGGACCAGCTCTGCGTGCGGCTCTGCGATGTAGAGCTTCACGATCGCCGAAGAATCGAGATACAGGATCACTCCCGATCCTCGCAGATCATCTCGGAGAGCAACTGGTCATCCGGCTTCCAGGGAATCGGCTGTTTGGAGCCTTGAGGTTTTCCTCCCTTGCCCGGGCGGATCCAAGGCAAAGCGTCCAGCCGCAAGAGGGCCTCCGCCTCTTCACCTGTCTGACTCTTGCCCAACACCGGCTCCGCCGGGATCAACCGAGCAACAGGCCTTCCTCCGTCCGTCACTACGATTTCCTCTCCGCCTTGCATTCGGCGGAGGTACTCCGAGAAACGGTTCTCGATCTCCTGCACGGCCACCTTCATGGTTTCACCCTCCGCGTAACCGAGGAACGGCAACCATTATAGCCGGACCGCAAGCCACCCGCCACGCCGGCCCGCCAACACGCCGGCCATCAGAACACGGAGCATGGGAGCCGAAACATCGAACCCCGAACCTCGACCCCGACCTCCCGGCTACTTCCCGCACACTCCGCAGGCGGAGCAGCCGGGGCAGGGCTCCAGCTCCCGGCGGCAGCGGGGGCAGACGCGCCAGCCGGGGGCCTCGAGGGGGCAGCCGCATGCGGGACAAGAGCGCTGCACGGCGGGGGGCTTCGGGGCTGCGTTGCGGAAGGGGTTTCTCACGGGTGTTCCTTCGCGTCCATCATCCATCCGCAGGTCGGGTTCGCCCGGAAGGGCGTAACCCGACGCGTTCCACCGCCGGGACAGAGGCCCGCTGGGGCACCCGGCGCCGCTCCCCCGAGGTGTTCTCAGAGCACGACCTGGGCGAGGAGCCCCCCCACGCCGAAGGCCAGCACACACGCCCCCATCCAGATGGTCACCGCCTCCCGCACGCCGCGCTCCTTGAAGAGGATCATCAGGCTCGCGATGCAGGGGACGAAGAGGGTGATCGTGACCAGGGCCACCACGGTCTGCCAGGGGCTCAGGGACAGGTCGGTGAGGCCGGCGGCGCCGAAGTCCCGGCGGACCATCCCCATGACGAAGGCCGTGGCCGCCTCCCGGGGCAGCTTGAGCCACCCCTCGGTGAGCGGGGCAAACCCCCGCTGCCAGACGGCGAGGCCCCCGCTCACTTGGAGGAGGGACACGCCCAGGGCCCCCACGGCGAACCAGAGGTAGGCCTCCCGCATGAAGAAATAGGTGCGCACGAAGATCTTGCGCAGCACGTTGGCCGGGCGGGGCCAGCGCATGGGGGGCAGGTCGATGAGGAGCGGCGTGCTCTCCCCCGGGATCACCCGGTGGAGGACCGTGCCGACCACCACCAGGCACCCGAAGATGACGAGGGCGTACACCACGGTGTACCGCGCACCCGCCGCCGCGAGCATCCCGATGATCACGCCGAGTTGGGCCGAGCAGGGGATGACGAAGTTGAGGATCGAGGTCGCGATGGTCCTCTCGCGCTGGGAGCCCAGGATACGGGTGGTGATGGTCCCCAGCTGCACGCACCCGAACCCGAGGATCAGCGGGATCACCGCGCGGCCATTGAGCCCCAGGGAGTTCATGAGCCGGTCCAGGAGGGCCGCCAGGCGCGGCAGGTACCCGGAATCCTCCAGGAGGGAGAGCGCGGTGTAGAACCCCATCACGAGGGGGAGGAGCAGCCCGAGGAGGTAGGTCACCGTCATCGTGAGGACGCCGAACTCCCCCACGAGGATCTGCCCCAGGGCGGAAGCCTCCGGAACCCAACCCCCCACCAGGCCTCGAATCCAGGGCTCGTAGTGCCCGCGCAACAGGGTGTCCTCGGTGAGGCCCACCACGTCCCCGGCCACCCACACCCCGATAAACCGATAGCAGCCCCAGAGGACGAGAACCAGCAGGGGGATCCCGGTGAGGGGCTCCAGACACAGTCGCCCGAGGACGTCCCGGAGGCGCTGAGAGCCCTCGGGCCGGTTCACCACCCGCCCCACGAGGTCGTTGACCCGCTGCCTCCGCAGGAGGTAGACCCGCTCCCGCTCCCCCAAGGGGGCCACCCCGTGGCGCTCGGCCACGACCCGGTCCCCCTCCAGCACGAGGAGCGCCTCGGGGCGGGAGTCCACCCGGTCGAGGAGCCGGAGCACTTCGGCCTCCACCTCGGGGTGGGGCTTTCCGGGCACCGCCCGGTCCACGGCCTCGTACACCTCGCGAAGCCCCCGGCCCTTCACCGCGGCGGCCGGGATCACCGGAACGCCCAACTCCTCGGCGAGGCCCGGAACGTCGATCTCCAGGCCGGCCGCCTCGGCCTCGTCGCAGAAGTTGAGGGCGACCACGGTGGGCAGCCCCATGTCGATGATCTGCAGGGTGAGGAAGAGGTCCCGCTCCAGGTGGGTGGCGTCGACGACGTTCACCACGACGTCTGCCCCCAGGATGACGTCCCGGGCCACCCTCTCCTCGTCGTTGAAGGAACCGACCCCGTAGACGCCGGGGGTGTCGAAGACGGCGTCCTCCCCCGCCCTCCCCCGGTGCACTTCGACCGTGGTGCCGGGGAAGTTCGAGACCTCCACGTAGACCCCGCTCCAGGTCCCGAAGAAGATGGACTTCCCGACGTTGGGGTTGCCGACCAGGACGACCTTTCGGCGCCCCCCCCCCTCCTCGAGGATCGGCGCCGAGGACCCGTGGCTCACCGTGCGGCCCTACCCCACTCGTGCCGGCGGCGGCGCCCGCGCCCCTCCCCTTCCACTTGAATGGTCCGGGCCAGTTGGCGCCCGACGGCGATCTCCTGCCCGCCGTAGCGGAGGACAACGGGTCCCAGGGGCAACTTGGCGTGGCAGCAGACCCGGCAGCCGTCGCCGATGCCGAACCGAAGGAGCTGCACCCGGAGACTCTCGTCCGGAACTGCGGTTACCCGAGCCCACTCACCCCTGCGAAGATCGCTCAGACACATGACGGGTCTCCTGTTGTTGAGAACGAATGTCATCATAGGGAGCGAGGGGCCCAGGGTCAAGGACAAAGTGATATTGCCTTTCAATACCGGACCCGGGATGGGGCGGGGGCGGGAGGGGCGGCGGCACCTCCGGGGAGACGCCTTCGCTTGACTTCGATCAAGGCCCGGCGGCGCGGCCTGCTCTATCCTGCGAGGCACACACTTCGAGAGGGAGGGCGCCATGAAGCGTCAGATCATCCGCATCGACGAGTCCAAGTGCACCGGCTGCGGCCTGTGTGTTCCCAACTGCGCCGAGGGCAGCCTGGAGATTCGGGACGGCAAGGCCGTCCTCGTGAAGGAGGCCCTCTGCGACGGCTTGGGCGCCTGCCTGGGGCACTGCCCGGAGGACGCGCTGATCATCGAGGAGCGCGAGGCCGAGGCCTTCGACGAGCATCTGGTGGACCGGCGCCTCGAGGAATTGGGACGGAAGCCCCTCGCGGGTTCGCACCCCGCGCTAGCGGGGGTTCCTCCCCAGGGCTGCCCTTCTGCCCAGCCGCTGAGCCTGGGGGGCGGGT
>CAZYJP010000255.1:0-4025 GCA_964647795.1 uncultured Thermodesulfobacteriota bacterium | reverse complement strand
GCCCGAGGATGCCCGCGCGAGCCTTGGCCGCCAGCACGACTGCACGGCTGCCCCGCGGGCCCGCCCCGAAACGCACGTATTTCTGTACGGCCGCTGCCGTTGCCGTGGCACTTCACCTGCGGGGCGTGTCGGCCGGCCCGGGGCCGGAGGTGGCTGCGGCGATCGCGATGTCCCTGGCCCTGCATCGGGACGGGTCTGCAGCACCCGCGGCGGAGCCGGCGGCACGAGGCTCGCCGTGGAGGCTGGCGGGAAGCCTGGAGGCCATGGGCGGGCGGTTCCCGCGTCGGGGTCGCCCCGCGTCCCGATGAGGGGATCCAGGGGGGCTCCGGCACCTCTCTCCTCCCGCCTCGACGTTCACGTGGGCCGTGGGGCCCCAGCCTATCTCGAAGGAACTGCCATGCTCCGCTTCGCCGCCGCCCTTCTGTTGTGCTGCACCGGGAGCGCGTTCGCCGGGGGAGAGGTCGAGGTCCCCTGGCTCGAGAAGCCCCCGGCCGGGGCCCAGGACACCCTGGCGGGCCGCCTGGTCTACCTCCCGGACGATCTGAGGCCGGCCCAGCAATTGCTCCACGGCTGGAACCGGGCCGTGGCGGCAGGGGCGGCCGACCCGGCCGAGTGGCGCATTCCTCGGCTCGAGGAGCTCTACGGGGCGGCAGCGGAGCTCCCATCCAGCCCCTGGGCCTCGCCGGAGGGCAGAGCACTGTACGGGGGCGGCGAGGAGGAGCGCCGAGAGCTCCGGCAGGGCCTCGTCTTCGACCTGCGCCACCGTCGCGATCTGCCGGGCGTCCTCCTGCTGGCCGCCCCGAGCGAGCTGGCGCCGCGGCTCCAGGCCTTCGTGGACAGCGCCTGGCTCGAGCGCGGGTACGACCATGCGCCCCGCCCCGCGCCCCCCGTCACGGGTTCCTTCGAGGCCGACCGCGCCTTGCGCGAATTGGCCGCCAACAGTGGTCTGGCCCAGATCGAGTGGAAGAACTACCTGATGATCCTCGTGGGCCTGGGGCTCCTGTACCTGGGTATCGCCAAGGGGTTCGAGCCCCTCCTCCTCGTGCCCATCGCGACGGGCTGCATCCTCGTCAACGCCGTCGGAGCCAACATGGCGGGGTCCCCCGGGACCGAGGCCGCAGGGCTCCTCGGCTACTTCTACGAGTACGGTATCAAGACCGGCATCTTCCCCCTGCTGATCTTCCTGGGGGTGGGTGCGCTGACCGATTTTGGTCCGCTCCTGGCCAACCCCTCCACGGCCCTCCTCGGCGCGGCGGCACAACTGGGCATCTTCGGCACCTTCTTCGTGGCCGCGTGGCTGATCCCGTGGTTCGACATGCGGGAGGCCGCCGCCATCGCCATCATCGGGGGCGCCGACGGGCCGACCTCCATCTACGTCGCGTCGAAACTGGCGCCTCACCTGCTGGGCGCGATCGCCGTGGCGGCTTACAGCTACATGGCCCTGGTCCCCATCATCCAACCCCCGATCATGCGGGCGCTCACCACCGAGGCGGAGCGCACGGTGATCATGCGCCAGCTCAAGCCCGTCTCGAAGCAGGCCAAGATCGCGTTTCCCATCGCCGTAACCCTGCTGTGCATCCTCACCCTGCCCGACGCCGTGCCCCTGGTGGGCATGCTCATGTTCGGGAACCTGCTGCGGGAGTCCGGGGTGACCCAGCGCCTGGCCAAGGCCTCGCAGAACGAGATCATCAACGTCACCACGATCCTCCTGGGAACCGCAGTGGGGACCAAGCTCTCCGCGGAGGCCTTCCTCAACCTGCGGACCCTGGCGATCGTGGTCCTGGGGTGTGCCGCCTTCTGTCTGGGCACCGCCGGCGGGGTGCTCTTCGGCAAGCTCATGTACGTGCTGAGCAAAGGCAAGATCAACCCCCTCATCGGCGCGGCCGGGGTCTCGGCCGTGCCGATGGCCGCGCGGGTGGCGCAGACCGTCGGGCAGCAGTGCAACCCGCGAAATTTCCTCCTGATGCACGCGATGGGCCCCAACGTCGCCGGCGTCATCGGCTCGGCGGTGGCCGCGGGCATCCTGCTGGCCCTCCTCAAGTAGGCCCCCGGGCCGGCTCGGGGGCTGAGAAGCGGGGAGGCCGGGAAGCGCGGGAGCCCGACAACCAAACGGCCTCGGCGTGCCCCCGAGCGTCCGGTGCCTGGGGGCGGCCGAGCTTGCCGGGAGCCCCGCTACGCTGACGGGAGTACTTGCCGAGGGTCCGGAAGGACGTTCCTACGGGGCCACCATCGCCGTGAGGCGGGGTGGCCCTGTCACTTTACTTTTCACTCCATCGGGCTAAGATTCCCGATCCCAATCGGGGGGAGGAGGGACCAGCATGGCCAAGCCGCGGGCGATCGCGATCCTCACGGGGGGGGGCGACGTGCCGGGACTCAACCCCTGCATCAAGACCCTCGCCTACCGGGCCATCGAGGAGGGGGTGCGGGTTCTCGGGGTGCGCCGGGGGTGGGGGGGGCTCCTGCACTACAACCCCGACGACCCCGCGAGTTTCGGGGCCAACCTGCAGTGGGTCGACAAGAACATGGTCCGGACCATCGACCGCACCGGGGGGACCTATCTGCACACCTCCCGCACCAACCCGGCGGCGGTCCGGGCCCGGAACGTGCCCGAGTTCCTTCGGGACAAGATCGTTCCGGGACAGGACCGGACGGACCTCACGTCCCACGTCGTCTCGAACCTGGACCGGCTGGGAGTGGACGCTCTCATCCCCATCGGGGGCGACGACACCCTGAGCTTCGGGGAGCGCCTGCACCGGGAGGGGCTCCCGGTGATCGCCGTCCCGAAGACCATGGACAACGACGTCTACGGCACGGACTACTGCATCGGCTTCTCCACCGCGGTGACCCGCAGCGTCAATTTCATCCACGCCCTGCGCACCTCCACGGGCTCCCACGAGCGGATCGCGGTGGTGGAGCTCTTCGGCCGGTACTGCGGGGAGACCTCCCTGGTGGCTGCCTACCTCTCGGGGGCGGACCGCGCGATCATCTCCGAGGTCCCCTTCGACCCCGAGAGGCTGGCCCGGCTGGTCGTGGAGGACAAGCGGGCGAATCCCAGCAACTACGCCATGATCACCATATCCGAGGGCGCGCGGGCGGCCGGGGGAGAGATGAGCCTCTCCGGTGAGGAGGACCCCTACGGGCACCGGAAGCTCGGGGGCATCGGGGCCGAGACCGGCGCGATGCTCAAACGGCTCACCGGGGAGGACATCGTCTTCCAGCAGCTCTCGTACCTCATGCGCAGCGGGGCTCCCGACTCCCTGGACCTCATGGTGGCGGTCAATTACGCCAACATGGCCGTCGACCTGGCCCTGGAGGGAACATCGGGCAGGCTCGTCGCCCTCTCCCGAGGAACGTACACCGACGTCCCCTTGAGCACCGTCGCGTCGGGCAAGAAGCGGGTGGACGTGGAGGAGCTGTACGACGCGGAGCAGTACCGCCCCAAGGTCCGCCACGTCATGGGCAAGCCCATGTTCCTGTACTGAGTCGCAGGCCCGGTTGCCCGTGCCGCGGGGCCTTTGAACCCAGCGAGGTCGCCGACAGGGGTGGAGGGAATCGACCGACGGAGGGAGCCGATGGCCCGCTACAGTTTCGGAAACAAGGCAGGAAAGGTTCGGGCGAAGACCGCCCCCGGCGGAAGCCCGCCCAGGGGCGCCGACGACGTGGTCCGGGCGCTCAAGCAGGAAGCCCGGAAGCCCCCGGGAGAGGACTACCGGGAGAGGTCCCTCGCGCTCCACGGCACGGTGTGCGCCCGCTGCGGGAGGGACTTCTCGGGCAAGGACTTGAAGCTTCTCACGGTCCACCACCGAGACGGGGATCACCGCAACAACCCCGCCGACGGGAGCAACTGGGAAAACCTCTGCGTCTACTGCCACGACGACGCCCACAGCCGGGGGGTGCTCGGTGAGTATGTGGGCGGCCAGAAGTCCCGGGACGAGCGCCGCTTGGCCTACGGAGAGGAAGAGGGGGGTGCCGCGAGCCTGGGTGACCTCCTCCGGCGGGCCCTGGAACGCAAGCGCAAGTAGCCG
>CAZYJP010000254.1:0-4045 GCA_964647795.1 uncultured Thermodesulfobacteriota bacterium | reverse complement strand
CTGGGACAGGTCCACGATGTGGATCCCGTTGCGCTCGGTGAAGATGAAGCGCTTCATCTTCGGGTTCCACCGGTGGGTCTGGTGGCCGAAATGGACGCCAGCCTCCAGCATTTCTCGCATCGTCGCCGTTGCCATGGGTTTCCTCCGAATGTGGTTTTTGGACCTCCGCCCCCTTCACCCCGCCTTCCTACGTCGGGACCACCCCGGCGCACCACCGGCAGTCAGGGAGCGTGTGAAATGGCAAGCGCGGATACATAGCACAAGCGGCGGTGGGCTTCAAGGCAAAAGGGCCGCCAGCAGCCGCCCAGAGCGCACCAAGACCCCAAGAAATCCGGCTCGTTGGAGGCCGCCCTCCCCACGCCCCGGGGGTCTGAGGAGAGGCCTCACCCGTCGGCGGTTCGGGTCGGGGGAGGCGCCTTGACGCCCCTCCCCCGGGGTGGTTCACTGGCAGGCGGGTCTCCCCCACTTCCCCCGAGGAGGTGCGCCGTGAAGCTCATCCAGGCCATCGTCAACACCGACCACCTCGACGCGCTCCGCGACCGCCTCTTCGAGGTGGGGGCCCCCGGGCTCACGGTGGACAGCGTGACGGGGATCGGGAAACCCCTCAGTCAGCTGCGGTACTCGGAGACCCGGGGCTTCATCCCCAAGTTCTTCGCGAAGAGCCGGGTGGAGATCGTGCTGGAGGACGAGCGGGTGGCGGAGGTGGTGGAGGCCATCCGGAAGGTGTGCCGAACCGGCGAGTTCGGCGACGGGAAGATCTTCGTCCTCCCCGTCGAGGAGGTGGTTCGCATCCGCACCGGGGAGACCGGCACACAAGCCCTCTACTGAGGCGGCGCGAGCCGTCTCACCCCCCCTGTTCCGACCTCCGCAGCAGGGGCGACTCCAGGGGCACCAACTGGATCTCGATCCGCCGGTTTCGGGCCCGGCCTTCGGCGGAATCGTTGGACCCCACAGGGCGGTAGGGGCCGAATCCCACCGCCGAGAGCCGTTCCGGGGGGATTCCGACCGACTCCTGGAGGTAGCGCACCACGCTCGTGGCCCGCGCCGTGGAGAGCTCCCAGTTGGTGGGGAAGCGCCCCGCCAGCTCTCCCGAGATCCTCCGGTCGTCCGTGTGCCCCTCGATGACGATGGCCTTGTCGTCCATCCCCTTGAGCACCTCACCCACCCGGGCCAGAACCTCCCTCCCCTCGGCCTTCACGGCGGCGCTTCCCGAATCGAAGAGGATCTCGTCGAGCAGGTTGACGCTCAGCTGCCCCCGGAGCTGGGAGATCGTGACCCTGCCCCGGGTCACCTCGTCCTTCATCCCCTCCATGAGCCCGTCGTAGGTCCGCGCGATCTCGTCGAGCTTTTCCCGCTTCTCCCGCTCCAGGCGTTCCCTTTCCCGGGCAAGGTCGGCGATCTCCGCGTTCCGCTGCTCCAACTGGTTTCGGAGCGCCTCCTCCGCGGACGAGCGGGACCTCCGATTCAGGTCCAGGTCGGCGCGGACCCCGGCTTCCCGCTCCAGGCAACCGGAGAGCTGCGAGAGGACCTCCCCTTCCCGGACCTCGGCCCTCCCGAGCTCCCCCTCGAGCCGCGCGGCCTCACCGGTGCACACGGCGAGCCTGGCCTCGGTCTCCCCCCTCCGCCGCGCCTCCACCTCGATCCGGGCCTCCAGGTCCGCCACCCGCGCCCCGAGATCCTGGGACTGGAGGACCTGGGTCTGGTAGACGTCCTTGGAAACCCCGCAGCCCGCCAGGGTCAGCCCGGACAACAGGACCATCGCCGCTCGTCTCATCGCGTGTGCCTCTCTCCCCTGGCGGGGGGAATGGGTTCCCGGGCCGCCTCCTGACGGCTCGCCGGTCCGCCGGAGGGCGGCGGAGTCAGCGGGAGGCAGGACCTCCCACGAGCTCGCCGGGGACGTCCGTTGCCCGGGAGACCACCGTGGTCACCGTGATCGCCTCGCACGCCGTACAGTCGAGGCAACGGATGCAGTGTCCGATGTTCGCGCCCTCGTAGAACTTGATCTCCATCGGGCACACCTCGAGGCACTTGTCGCAGTGGGTGCACGTGGCGGCGTCCCAGTGGAGTCGGACCAGGCTGAGGCGGTTGAACAGGCCGAAGAGGGCCCCCAGGGGGCAGGAGGTCTGACAGAAGGGCCGCTTGGCGACCACCGAGGAGGCGAGGAAGAACAGGAGGATGCCCACCTTGATCCAGAAGAGATCCCGGATCATGGACCGCACGTCCGGGCTCATGGTCACCCAGGGCAGGCCGCCCATCAGCGTCCCCGCGGGGCAGAGCTTCGAGAACCAACTCTCCCCGGTAACCCACGGGACAGCGAAGACGAGAAGGACGAGCACGGCGTACGGAAAGGCCCGCAGGTAACGGGGTATCGCGATCTTGAGGGACGAAACCTTGTACAGGAGGTCTTGGAGGAACCCAAAGGGGCATAGCATGCCGCAGGGCATGCGCCCCACGGCGGCGCCGACGAGCCCCAGGAAGCCCAGCACGTAGTACGGGACGCGGTGGAGAACCATGAAATGCTGGATCGCGCCGATCGGACAGGAGAAGAAGGCCGAGGGGCAGGCGTAGCAGTTGAGGACCGGGACACACAGGCCCTTCGCCCGCCCCTGGTACACGGTCTTCGCCAGGAAGCCCTGCAGGTAGCCATTGGCCCCGAGAGCCGTGGCGAGCTGAACGTACCGACGGGTCCTCATCGCCTCTCCACCCTTGGCTCGAGGGCTCCCTCTGCTCTTCCTGGGGTCACCCGACCCCGATGCAGCTCAGTCAGAGGAGCTGGCCGTTGAAGAGCACGTCCCTCCACTCGTGGCGCCCCAGCCCGACAGAGAGCGACAGCCCCAGCAGGAGGAGGCCGACGACCCAGGCGGCCCCCCGCCAACGCCCCGGCCAGAGCCCTGCCCCCACCGAGGCGAGGAGCAGGATCAGGGCCGCAAGGCCCAGGAAGGGCCATTCGAAGACGACCTCGAGAAGATCGTGCCAACTCTCCATGCCATCGCTCCCAACGGCCGGGGCTCCCGGTCCCCCCGGGTCGGCCTCACGACTCCAGTGCCGCTCCCACCTTCTGGGTCAGCTCGCCGAAGAGGCGCTCGAAGGACATCCGATTCCGGCTGGCATTTCCCCCGAGGAACACGTGGGCGCCCTTCGCGTCCTCCTGCACCCGCGCCCACACGCGCCGGTGACTGGCGAGAAAGGCCACCACGCAACCCAGGGTGATCAGGAACGACCCGGCCCAGATCAGCGGAACCCCGGGATCATAGGCCACCTGAAGCCCGGTGTACCAGACGGTGTCGACCGACTCCAAGCGGACGGTGTATTCCCCGAGGCGCCGCATGTTGCCCTGAGCCGCCTCGAAGACCACGATGGACTCGGGCGGGCTCGCCGGCCGCTCCAGCGCCACCTCCACCGCGGGCCCCATGCTCCGGAAGTCCCCGGTCAGGTCTCGCAGCAGCAGGCTCGCGCCGTCTTCCAGCTCCACCCGCCCACCCCGCGGCACGGTCTGGCGGTGGACCACCACGTTCCTCCGGGGTCCGAAGACGGTCAGCACCGCGAAGCGGCCCCCGCCCTGCCCATAGGAAGACTGGTAGAAGTAGATCCCTTGATGGATCAAGGGGTCGTTCACGACGATCGTCTTGTGGACGGTCTCCACCCCGTCCTCGATCACCACCAGGTCGCTCCGGTACGCCTTGGGCCGGCCGGTGAGACGCCCGGTCGCCGGGTCCGTGTAGTATTCCAGTTGAAACCGGTCGTTGCGGACCGAGAACCCCAGATCCTGGGCCCCCCCAGAGCGCAGTTGGATCTGGGAGATCGTCTCGCCGTCGGGGATCGTCACGAAGCCCTTGTAGCCCCACTGGGCGCCGATCAGCGCGCCCACGGCGAAGAGGAACAAGCTCGAGTGGGTCACGTACACCCCCATGCGGCTCCAGCCCTGCTTGGACCCGAAGAGGTAGACCTTCCCATCCACCTCCTTGCGCGTCACGCGCCCGAAGCGGCCCGCCAGCACCTGCTCCACCGCGGCCGCGGCTTCGGGCACGGACCGCCCCTTTGCCCG
>CAZYJP010000253.1:0-4056 GCA_964647795.1 uncultured Thermodesulfobacteriota bacterium | reverse complement strand
GGGGCGGGTCTGGGTTGCGGACGGCCCGCGCAGGGTCACGGGTCGCCGCTCTGCACCGCCCAGAGCCCGGCGTACACCCCCCCCGCAGCCAAGAGCTCGTCGTGGGTGCCCCGCTCCACCACGACTCCGTCCACGAGGACCAGGATCTCGTCGCTGTGCCGCACGGTGGAGAGCCGGTGGGCCACGGCCAGGGTCATCCGGCCTTCCCGGAACTGGTGGAGGTTGCGCTGGATCACCTCCTCGGTCCGGGTGTCGACCGCCGACGTCGCCTCGTCCAGCACCAGGATGGGCGGGGACCGCAGCACCGCCCGCGCCAGCGAGATTCGCTGGCGTTGACCGCCCGAGAGCTTGACGCCCCGCTCGCCCACCAGGGTCTCGTACCCCTCCGGGAGCACCCGGATGAACTCGTCCGCCCCGGAGATGCGGGCCGCCTCCCGGAGGTCCGCGTCGGAGGCATTTGGCGAGCCGAGGCGGATGTTCTCCGCCACAGTCCCGGAAAAGAGGAAGGCGTCCTGGGAGACATACCCCACGTGGCGGCGCAGGCTCTCCAGGGTGACCCGCCCCAGCGGCCGGCCGTCCACCGCGATCTCCCCGGCCTGGGGCTCGTAGTAGCGCAGGAGCAGCTTGACCAGGGTGCTCTTCCCCGCCCCGGTGGGCCCCACCACTCCCAACACCTTCCCCCGCTCCAGGAGAAAATCCACACCGTTGACCACCGGGGGACGGCCGGGGTAGGAGAACCGCACGCCGCGAAACTCCAACGAGCGGGGCGGGTCGTCGAGCGCCTGCGCGTCCTCCCGGTCGGCGATCTTCGGCCGAGCGCCCAGGAGCTCCACTATGCGCCGGGCCGAGGCCTCAGACCGCTGGAACTGGTTGATGAGCATTCCGAAGACGAACAGAGGCAGCACCAGCCGCATGGCGAAGAGCACGAAGGTGGTGTACGCGCCCACGGTGGGCCCGTGCCCGCCGAAGGTGAGCCACCCCCCGACCCCGATCAGTGCGGCGAAGGCACAGCCCGCGATGGCGTAGATGACCGGGATGAACTTGGCCCTCTCCCGGGCGGCCTGGACCGCGGCGTCCCGATACTCCGCCGACCGCTCCCGGACCCGTTCCGCCTGCTGGCCCTCGGCCGTGTATGCCTGGATCACGCCCATGCCCTGGATGTTGGTCTCGAGGATGCTGTTGATCGCCCCCACGGCCTGGCGCGAACGCCGGTACTGGGGCTGCACCCGGGTGGCGAAGAACCGCACGGCCAACACGGCGAAGGGCAGCGGGGCGAAGAGGAGCAGGGCGAGCCGCCAGTCGAGCCACAGGAGGAACCCGTAGGTGCCGAGAAAGGTGATCGCGATGCGGACCACGCTCGTGGTGGCGTCGGAGAAGAAGTTCTCCAGGTTGTCCACGTCGTTGGAGAGGACCGCCATCACGTCGCCGGTCTGGCGCTCCTCGAAGAAGGCGAGCTCGAGCCGCTGCAGGTGCTCGTAGAGCCGCACCCGCAGGTCGTGGCGCACCTTCTGGGCCAGGGTGTCCCACGCATAGTCGCTGGAGCTCTGGAACAGGGCGAGCCCGAAGAAGGTCCCGAGCACCGCGATGCCGTAGAAGGCGAAGGTTCCGGCGCCTGCGGCCGCGCCCGCCTCGCCCCGCACCGCCGCGTCCACGACGCGGCCCACCACGACCATCGGCAGGAGGTCGAAGAACCGCGCCAGCACGTTGGTCGCCAAGCCCACCGCGACCCGGCGGCGGTAGGGCGCGACGAAGGGCAGGAGCTCCCAGAGGTAGCTCCCCAATATCGGGACCCGCTTCCCCTCGGTCCCCGGGTCAGGTGGGGAAGATTGCTCCGACGCCACCGCCCCTCAGCCTCCGCCGTCCAGGGGGAGGCGGCCGCCCGGACCCTCTCGCCGAGCGACTGCCACCGTCCCGCCGAGGTCTTCCTCCAGGGTGCTCCGGGTCGTCGGACTTCCCACGATCACTCCCAACCCATGAATTCCGGCTCCTCCGGCACACGACCGGAGGGGCGCGAACAAGACCCCTCTCTCACCAACTTCTCACGCCGAGCTCATCGCCGCTTCATGTTCACGCGGTAGACTCTGTCTCGTACCGCGAGACGGAACCCGGGGAGTGTGGCACTCCATGGAACCGGCGCGCGGTGCTCCTCTTCCTCCTCCTCCTGGGAAACGGGGCCGTGAAAGCCGGCCCCGTTTCCTATTGGGTCTCCCCGTGAACGGTGGGACGGCCTCGGAGCCTCGCCTGGAAGCGCTGGCGGAACTTCGACACCTTGGGCGCGATCACGACGCGGCAGTAGCGCTCGCCCGGGTTCCGGCGGAAGTACTCCTGGTGGTAGTCCTCCGCCGGGTAGAACGCCTCGAAGGGTGCGAGCTCGGTCACGAACGGTCGTTCCCACACGCCCTCGGCCTCCATCTGGCGGATCACCTCCGCCGCCGTCTCCCGCTGGGCCTCCGAGTGGTAGAAGACCGCAGAGCGGTACTGGCTCCCCACGTCCGCTCCCTGGCGGTTCGGGGTGGTGGGGTCGTGCATGGCGAAGAAGACCTCCAGGAGCTCACGAAAAGACACTACCCGCGGATCGAAGGACACCTGCACCACCTCCGCGTGCCCGGTGCCGCCGCCGCACACCTGCTGATAGGTCGGATGGGGCACCCTACCCCCCGAGTACCCCGAGACCACCTCCACCACCCCCGAGAGCTCGGAGAAGAGGGGCTCGAGGCACCAGAAGCACCCGCCGGCCAGGGTGGCCGTCTCCCGCTGACCGTCTCCCCCTTGGTCTTTCGCCTCGGCCGACACGGTTGATCCCTCCCCCCTCGCGGGTCCCCGCGAGGCGTTGCCTATCCGCTGTCCGGGTTCCTCCGTCAGCACACGACCCCCGGGCGCAGCCCTGAATCGGGCCCGCGCCGGGGGTCGACCGTACACCGACGCCCCGACGGGATCAAGACGGGGGCATGGCCCCCTCGTCCCGCGGGGGCCGGGGGAGTCCCCCGCCGGAGCCCCCGCGGAACACCAACGCCCTCTCCCCTGCCAGGGCGTCGGCGATCTTTCGCCGCGCCTCACTCACCAGGCGCTGGACCGTTCCCCGGGACACCCCCATGGACTCACCGGCCTGTTCCTGGGTGAGGCCGTCGCGATCGCACAGGACGACGGCCTCGAGCTCGTCGCGGCCCAGCACCACCTGCCCCAGCATCTTCAAGGGGCGGCCGGCGGGTTTGTAGATCAGATCCCCCTCCTCCCGGAACGGGCAGGAACAGCGGCGGGGCTTGATGGGGCGCGGAGACACCGGCCGCTCAGTGGCTGCAGCCGTGCCCGTGGCCGTGGCCGCCGCAGGTCTCTCCGGGCGCCCACTGGGGGAGTCCGCCCTGCTCCAAGCGGGCGACGTTCTCCGCGATGCTCCGGGCCCCGGCGCGGTACACGGGGATGCCCGACCGGTTGAGCCCGCTCAGGGCCCCTCCCCCGATCCCACCCACCACGACGGCGTCCACGGCGTGGCCCCCCAGCGCCTTGACCGGGCTGCACGCCCCGTGGGCATGGTGCAGGTCTCGATTGATCACCTCGGCCACCTGGCCGGTCTCGGTGTCGACGACCACGAAGAGGGGCGCGGAGCCGAAATGGCCGAATACCGCGCTCGCGAGGCCCTGGTTGTTCTCGACGGGAAAGCAGACTTTCATGGCTCACCTCCTGGGTTAATGTGTATATGCACAATATCGCGACGACCGGACGGTGTCCAGCAATTTGTCGCGATCATTTGCAGATTTCCGCCAGCGCATCCCCCTTCTTCTTCCGGAGCTCCGTGCGACCGGGTCGGCCGTGTCGGATCGGCCGTTGACCCGCCCCTTGCGGCGTGCTATCCACCTTCCATCGTGCCGCCTGTACGCTCCCCCTCCGACGTCCCCGCGACACCCTGTGCGCCGGGCAGGGTCACCCCCTCCCGGAGGCAAGTGCCCGGCGCGGTTGCCTGCCCGCAGCAAAGGTCCTTTTTCCCCGCCCTCCCGGCGCCGCTCGCGCTCGAGGTCGCCTCGACCCCGCCCCACGAGTGCCCGTACCTGCCCGGCAGGG
>CAZYJP010000252.1:0-4069 GCA_964647795.1 uncultured Thermodesulfobacteriota bacterium | reverse complement strand
CCCCCGCTACGCGCAGCGGCCCGGCGGGTACACGCGGATCGTGAAGGTGGGCATCCGACGGGGGGATGCCGCGCCGGTGAGCGTCCTGGAACTGGTGCAGGAGGCCTACGTTCCTCGCGCCGCCGGGAAGCCCGCCGGAGCGGCGGAGCCCTCAGCCGGCGCCCCGGGGGTCGAGGGCACACCTCCGGCGTGAGCTCCATGGCGGACGGCAGTGAGGATCGGGGCAAGGGGTTACCCTTGCCCCTTTCTCTTTGGTGCGCCGGAGAGTCGGGCGCCCTGCGCGCGGAGGGGCTCTGCGTGCGCCGGGGGGAGGGCCAGGTGCTGCGGCAGGTAGACCTCTCGGTGGAGCCGGGGGAGCATGTCGCCCTTGTGGGGCCGAACGGCTCGGGAAAGACGACGCTCCTCCTCGCGCTCAAGGGTGCTGTCTTCCCGGCCCAGGGGCGGGTGGTATTGGGTGGGACGCCCCTGGAGCGCTTCGATCTTCGGGTGGGCCTGGTGTTTGCCAACCCGGAGGACCAGGGGGTGGCTCCGGTCGTCGAGGACGATGTGGCCTTCGGGCTCGAGAGCCGTGGGCTCTGCCCGGAGGAGATCCGCGAGCGCGTGGGGCAGAGCCTGCGTGCGGTTGGTCTGTGGGACTCGCGCGCCGCCCCTGCGCACACCCTCTCCGGAGGGCAGGCGCAAAAGCTCGCACTGGCGGCAGTGCTCGCCTTGGGTGCCCAGTTCCTGCTGTTGGACGAAGCCACGTCCATGCTCAGCCCCTGGGATCGGGACGCGGTCATGGGAACGGTGACCGGGTTGCGCCGGCTCGGGACGGGCCTGCTCCAGGTCACCCACCAGGGTGAGGAACTGCTCTGGGCCGACCGGGTGGTTGCCCTGGCCGAAGGGCGGGTGGTCTTCTCCGGTTCTCCCTCCGAGTACTTCGCCTGGGGCGGCCGAAGCCTGCCGACGCCCTCGTACGAGGGCGTGAGGCGCAGCGCAGCCCGTGCCGGCTGCCCGCCTCCTCCGTTTCGAGACCTGGTGGCATGGCTGGGGACGTGATCCGGGCCGAGGGGGTCGGCGTCCGGCGCAGGGCCCGGGACCGGGCCGTGGTGAACGCTCTGGAAGGGGTTTCGCTCGGGCTTGGCCCCGGGGAGTTGTTGGCCGTCCTCGGGCACCCGGGTTCGGGGAAGACGACCCTTCTCGAGTGCCTGGCCGGCCTCGTGCCCTTGAGCCGGGGGAGGGTCGCGGTGCGCGCCGGGGGCGGTGCGTGGTCCTGGGGCCCCGGGGAAGAGCCCCCGGCCGGGTCTCGCCGTTCGACGGGGCTGCTCTTTCAGTACCCCGAGAGGCAACTCGTCGGGCGCACAGCTCTCGAGGACGTGGCCTGGGGACTGGCGGGAACGGACGTGGAGGGGGCAGCCAGGGCGGGCCTGGTGCGCGCCGCGGTTCCCGCTCGGCTGTGGACGTGTCCGGTGGAGCAGCTGAGCCGAGGCGAAAAACGCCGTGTCGCCCTGGCCGGCGTCCTCGCCCGGGGGCCGGACGTCCTTCTCCTCGATGAACCTTCGGTGGGCCTGGACCCTGAGGGCCAACGCCTGGTGTGGGAGGAGGTGGCGTCGTTTCGCGAGACGGGAGGGGCCGTCCTCGTGGCCACCCACTGGCCGGAGCCCATTCTGTCGGCGGCCACGGGAGTGCTCTGCCTCGACGCGGGGACGTCCCGGTTCCAGGGCTCGCCGTGCGCGTTGATGGCTGCGGCCACCCGGGACGAGCAACTGAGGGGGCTGCTGCCCTTCTCCTGGCGACTCGGGCTCGCGCTGGGCGCCGGAGGCTCGACCCTTTTCCCCGAGGCCCCGCGATGGGAGGACGCTGCCCGCCGCTGGCTGCGCGAGGTGGAAGGGGTCCCCTTGTCCGGCGGTCAGCCCCCCGAGACCGCTCCCTGCAGCGCCTCGCAGATCGCCGAGACCTCTTCGCGGAGCCCTTCGTCCAGGTCGTAAGGGCTCACCCCGTCCCTGTCGGCCTGCCGGATGGAATCCCGGTAGGAAAGGTGGCCGAGCACGGGCATGGGGGCCACGCCGCGCTCCACGATCTCCCGATCCTGGTCCCCCGTCACCTTGTTGCCCACCGCGTAGACCCTCTTCACTCCCAGGTCCGTGGCCAGCCGCCGGATCTGGTGGGCGGTGTGGACCGCTCGCTGCCCCGGCTCCACCACCACGAGGAACGCGTCCATGCTCTCGGTGCTCCCGCGCGCGAGGTGTTCGAGGCCGGCCTCCATGTCGACGATCACGGTCTCGCCTCTGCCCACCATGAGGTGCCGCATGAGACTCCGCAGCAGGGTTCCTTCGGGGCACAGACAGCCGCCGCCCCCTTTGGGCACGGTCCCCAGGGTGAGGAGCTTGATGCCGTCCTGGGTCACGCTGTAGGCGTCGGGGATATCGTCGACCTTGGGGTTGAGCTTGAACATCCCCCCGAAGGTGCCCGGCTGGGCCCCGGTGCGCTCGACCACGAGGTCCTTCATTTGCGCCAGGGGCTGGACCGCTTCGAGTCTCTCGGGCGGGATCCCGATGGCCGAGGGGAGGTTGGAATCGGGGTCTGCATCGATGGCCAGCACCTTCTCGCCACGCTCCGCGAGGAGCCGTGCGAGGCATCCCGCCAGCGTCGTCTTCCCCACTCCGCCCTTGCCGCTGATGGCAATCTTCATGTGGTTCACCTCCGGTTAGGCGGAAACGGTAGCACCCCTCTCGATCCGGTGTAAAGTGCCCGTTCCGCTTTACTTTGCGTGCCTTCGATTGCTACACTCCGGCGTTCCGTGTCCCTCTCGCCAGATCATCCTTTCCTGGTTCTTCCGGGACGGTGGCCGGGGTCGAAGGCCCGTCTCTCCCGTCCGGATTCGCCCTGGGGCTGGACCTGCCGCACGACCCTCGGGGGCCATGGGTCGCCCTGGTCGCCCTGGTCGCCCTGGTCGCCGAGCGGTGCCGAAGCGCGCTGCTGTGAGCGGGCACCCCCTGGCGGGAAGGTCCGAGACGGATCCGAGGCGGCGCCGGGATCAAGGAAACGGGGTGGGGCACCACCGGAAGGAAGGAAAGAGTCGGATGAAGCAGACGGGAGCGGGAGAGAGGCCCCAGGAGGCGTTCGTGGGTGCCCTCGGGATGGGTGAGGAATGAGCGGGGTCGACCGGGTGTTTTCGGAACGGAAGCGGCGGTCCTACCTCTGGGGGGGAGCCGGTCTGCTCGTTCTCGGGGTCTTGTTCGCCACCCTGAACCTTGCGCTGGCCGTGCCGGAGTACCAGAAGGTGAGTTGGCTCCTCGTCGGCTTTTTTCTCGTCTCCGGCACCCTGGGGGTGGGGGTGGCGAAAGGTGCTCTCCCGCAAACGGGCAAGATCGCGGAATACGGGGAGGCCCTCGTGGTCGCGATCCTCCTGGCGGTCGTCATTCGGGGAGCCGTGCTCCAGGCATTCAAGATCCCGTCGGGGTCCATGCTCCCGACGCTGCAGATCGGTGACCACCTCCTGGTGTCGAAGTTCCTCTATGGTGTCCGCATCCCCTACACCGCCACCCGCCTGCCCGCCATCCGGCCGCCCCGGCGCGGCGATATCGTCGTTTTCGCCTACCCTGTGGACGATTCCAAAGACTTCATCAAGCGGGTCATCGGGGTTCCGGGGGACCGCCTGGAGGTCCGGGACAAGGTGATCTTCGTCAACGGGGAGGCCGTCGACGACCCGTGGGGGGTCAATGTGGACTCGAACGTCTTCCCGGAGGGATATGAGAACGGGAAGCGCGACAACTTTGGGCCTGTGGTGGTTCCCGCCGGCCAGTACTTTACGATGGGGGACAACCGCGACCGGAGTTACGACAGCCGCTTCTGGGGGTTCGTCGAGGACGCCCGCATCAAGGGAAAGGCCATCATCCTGTACTGGTCGTGGGATTCCGAGAGAACCCGTCCCCGGCTCGGGCGCGTGGGGAACCTGATCCGCTGACGGGGCCCCGGCCCCCGGTTGTAATGGCATCCATGATTTCGATTGGTTATGACATTTTTCTGTGCCCTTGCGTTTTCCTCTGGGAGGACATTGACAGGTCCCCCGGGCGCAGGGTATAAGCTG
>CAZYJP010000251.1:0-4080 GCA_964647795.1 uncultured Thermodesulfobacteriota bacterium | reverse complement strand
GGAGGCACCGGCACGGCGTCCTGGTCCTCCAGCAATCCGGCCGTGGCGACCGTGGACCCGGCAACCGGGTTCGTGACCGCCGTAAGTGCGGGCACGGCCACGATCCGCGCGGTTTCGCCCGCCGGCTCGGACTGCTCCGCGACCGCGACCGTGTCGGTGGACTGCCCCGCGCCCTCAGTGGCCATCACCTGGCCGGAGACCGGCGATGCTTACGGCACCAACACCCTGAACGACTCCTTCCTCGTGTGGGAGGCCATGGCAGGGCCGGTCGGGGAGGTCGAAAAGATCGCGTTCAGCGTCTCCCCGCTCCCTGCGGGCTACACGCCCTTCGAGGACTTCGCGAGCCCCTACTGCGGTTTCGGGCCCATGGACAATTGCCTGCTGAGCCCGGGCGACGTGAGCGGCTGGCCCAACGGCGCCTACACGCTCACTGCGACGGCCCACAGCACGTGCGGCAGCACGGCGAGTCACTCGGTCATGATCACCGTGGATAACGGCCCGTGAGGAAACGACCATGACCCCCAAACCCAGCAGCACAGAGCTGCGCGAACAGCCGCGGCGCGGCGAGTCTGGCATGGTGCTCGTGGCCGCCATGCTCGTCATGGCCATGCTGGCGGTCCTCTCCGTGGCCGGGATCGCGACCTCCACCCTCGAAGTGAAGATCGCGGCCCACGACCGGGGCGCGAAACAGGCCTTCTACCTGTGCGAAGCCGGGCTCGAGCGGGCGCGCTACGAGGCCGTGAAGGGGTGGGGAAGGGGGACGGGCGGCGGCGGATTTCCGACCTTCTCCTTCCAGTTCGACGAGGCCACCATGCCCGGGATCCTGAAGGACTCGGGGAGCACCTTCTTCTGGGGGTCGGCGGCCGACAAGTGGGCCGACTTCACCCTGGTGGACCGCCGAGGGCTTCTCTTCCGCATCGTGCACAACGACACCAGCTACCAGATCACCGAGTGCACGGGCCCTACCGAGGCGCCCGCCTCCGACCGGGCGAGCATCTTCTTCGAGTTGGACGGGGCACAGGTCGTCGTGCTCGGAGGCGAGTGGGGCGAGGTCGCCGCCGGCAATACCAGCGTGATCGTCCGCGCAGGGGCCGCTTGGGCCGACAACATGTGGCAGGGGTACCTGGTCTCCGAGAGAGGCATCCCGGCCGGAACCCCACCGGTCCTGTATGAGATCCTCGGCAACACCATGGATACCCTGACGATCGGCAGCACCCTTCCGGTCGGGCCCTTCCCCTTTGAGCTGTGGCGTGCGGCCGGGGCCGGGGACACCCCGTCCAGCCAGACGGGCGGCGGCACCTTCCGCCTCTACGAAGCAGACCCTCAGGCCCACGCGGGAGCCCCGGGCGGCCCCAACCAGGCCTGGCGGGACAACGATCAGAAGTTCGATGACTGGTTCCTCCGGGACCGCTCCGGGGCGCTCCTGCGGGTCACCGACACCCAGTACGGGACCACCTCTGCAGGGGCCCTCTACATGGAGCTCGTCGTGGACGGGACCCCGGCCAGCGGCGGGTTCCAACTGGTTACGAACCCCTGGCTGGTGGAGCAGGCGGCACTCACGTCGGCAGGTACCCCCACGCCCTGGGAGGGCATTTCCGGGGTCTCGGGAACCGACTACGGCGACGTGACCCTCCACGTCGCCCCCAACCCGGCAGCCGCCGGGTCGTACCGCCTGCGGGCCATCTCGACCGGCAGGGGAACCGGGGACGCCAAGGAGATCCACATCACGGCCCGGGTCTCGCGGAACGGCCAGGTGGAGCTCCGGGACTGGGTGCTCAATCGATGAACAGAGCGCGGAGAAAGCCGGCGGGTTTCACCCTGGTCGAGGCGATGGTCGTGGTCGCGATCATCGGAATCCTTCTGGGCCTGGGGGCTCCGGCTCTCCTCGGAACCCTCCCGGGACTGCGGACCTCGGGGGCGGCGCGGGAGGTCCTCTCCGATCTTCGCCAGGCACGGACCCTGGCCATCGAGAAAGGAGTGCCGGCGGTGGTCGCATTTCACACCGACGCCGCCGGCAACCCGGCGGTGGGCACCTACGTGGTCGCCCTGGACCGGTCCAATCCGCCCAACCACGCCTTCGACCCGGGCACCGACACCGTGGTGAAGGTGACGACCCTGCCGAACACGTACAAGGGCATCGCCTTCGGCACCAGCGCCCCGGGGGCGACCGCGGCGGCCTCGGGCACCGGCGTGGATCTCGGAGGGGGAGCAGTCGTTGCTTTCGTGCCCCGGGGCGCGGCAACGAGCAGGGGGGAGGTCTACCTCATGCCGGGGGCCGACGCCGGGGGGCGCTCGGACCGGAACCGGAGGGTCAACCTGGTGACCGCCGCGACGGCCAACATGCGCATCGAACGGTACGAGGGAGGGGTCTGGAAATGAGCGACCGCAACCAGAAATCGGCCGGCTTCACGCTGATCGAGGTGCTCATCGCCGTCGTGGTCCTCGCCGTGGCCCTCGCCGGAATGATCCCGGTGCTCGTGCACACGGTTCGGGCCAATACCTTCGCGGGCATGACCTCGCGGGCCGCGACCTACTCCCAGGACAAGCTCGAGGAGCTCCGTTCCACGGACTTCAGCGAAATCCTCGTGTCCGCGGGAACCGACAACCCGGAGGGCCTCTTCAGCCGATCCTGGACCGTGGACGCGAGCTGCTTGATCTGCATCCCGGACCTGGTGGTGGGGATCGAGGTGGCGACCCAGTGGACCGACCGGACCGGTACCCACATCTCCCGCTACTACACGGTGCAGGCCGACGTGAAATAGGGAACCCTCCCCGAACCACCCTCTCGCGTCAGGACTCGGCAGGTGACGCAACGCGTAACCGGGTGTGACGGGTTGCGTCACCCGGCCGACCTTCCCCCCGCTTCCCCGGTCCCGCCTCCCAGGCGAAACCATCCTCGCATCAACACGTTACGGCTTCCCGAGAAACGGTCGGGCCGGGCCTCACACCGGGCACGGGCATTGCTTCTCCTCCCGGGTACGCCACGGAGGCACCCCGAAGACACAGGAGGTGGAGCCATGCTCTCTCGCTGCTCGCTGTTGGCCATCGGCACGATACTCTGGCTCGTGGGGGGCGCGGCCGCGTCCCCCGAACGAACCGTCCCGGAGCAGGAGCCCAACGACCACCTGGGTATCCCTCAGGTGCTCAGCGCCACCGACGGCATACTCCGGGTCGAGGCGGCGATGGGGGAGGTGAACGCGGACATCCCCGTGGAAGACCTGGACTTCTACCAGGTCTTCCTGCGAGCCGGCGACGTGGTGACGATCGCAGTGGAGAACGGTCGGGGCGGCACACAGCCGGTCAGTCTCTACATCGCTCTCTTCAAGCCAGTGGTGGAAGCGGCCGCCCTCCGAGAACCGGGCACGCCGACTTCCTACGTGATCGAACGGGCAGCCACGATTTCTCCCGCCGACCCCGTCATAAAGAGCTACGTCGTCACCGAGAGCACCGACTACGTGATCGGCGTCAGCAACTACCCGAGATACTTCAACAACGACGGGACGGTCGGGAACACCACAGCCGTTCGCAACGGCGACTACCACCTCGTCATCTCGGGCGTCAGCCCGAGCATCCTCCAGGTACCCATCGCCATCAAACCCGGGAGCACCGAGCTGGCGCCCTTCAATCCGAAGGCCCAGGGCAAACTGCCGGTGGCGATCCTCTCCACGCCCGGCTTTTCACCGCTGGACGTGAACATCACGTCCCTTCGCTTCGGGGCAACCGGCAATGAGGAGAGTCTTGTCTCGTGCCAGGGAGACAAGGGGCGCAACGGCCCGAAGGGGGAAGATCTCAACGGCGACGGCATCCCGGACCTGGTGTGCCACTTCGACAGGCCGTCGTGCGGGTTCCGCCTGGGTGACGTCGAGGGCATTCTCACGGGCAGCACCAAGGCCGATGTCGCCTTCGAGGGCCGTGGCTGGCTGAAGATCGTTCCCGCCGACCGCTGACCGGGGGACGCCGTACCCCCGAACCGCCGGACTCACGGGCGGCACGCCCCCTGCACCTCACCGGTGCAGGGGGCGTTGTACGCTCGCGCTGCCCGGCCGGACCGGCACCCGGCTCAGCCGAGAAACCGAACCA
>CAZYJP010000250.1:0-4210 GCA_964647795.1 uncultured Thermodesulfobacteriota bacterium | reverse complement strand
CGGCTCTGGGCCTGGCCGGCGGCTGCCCTGGGCCGCCGGCACCGGGAAGTGTCTCACCGGGAGGTGGCGCTCCGGGCCCTGAACCCGCTGGCAGTCCTAGGCCGAGGGTATGCGGTCGCCCGTCGCCCCGACGGCGAGGTGGTGCGCGATGCCGGTACCTGTGTGCCCGGGGAGGTCTTGGACCTGCGCCTTGCCCGGGGGGCTCTGGACTGCCGGGTCACCGAAGTCCATCGGGAGGACGGTGGACCGGGGGAGCGCCCGGAGACCGCCTGAGCAGGGGTCATTCCGCAAGCTCGGCAGCCCATCCGGGGCTCGAGGCCGTCGCCCTCGAGGGGGACCGTGTTTTTCGACGCCCCGCGGGCCGCCGCGGGGACGGTGCCCCACTCCCTGGGCCGTGGACTCCCGCTCCCGAACCGCGGCGGCGAGCACTCCGGCCCAGCGTCCTTCGACCCCGGGCCCCTTCCCTGCTCTCCGCGCTTCCCGGCTTCGGGACTGGCGCTGGCGTTGACACGCCGGGCGGCGGCGCTACCCTGGCATCGGACCCCAAGCCGACCCGAGGTGCCGTGATTCGAGGCAGCGACGAGCAAAGGGGGTGGGACCGTCTCCGGGAAGGGATGGTTCGGCACCAACTTCGGCAGCGGGGCATCCGCGACCCGCTGGTGCTCCGAGCCATGGGTCGGGTCCCCCGCCACGAGTTCGTTTCCGGGGGGCACCGCGACATGGCCTATGAGGACACCCCGCTCCCCATCGGCGAAGGGCAGACCATCTCCCAGCCCTACATGGTGGCCCTCATGACCGAGGCCCTTCGCCTGGGGGGAACGGAGAAGGTGCTGGAGGTGGGCACGGGGTCCGGCTACCAGGCGGCGGTGCTGGCGGAGATGGGGTGCGCGGTCCACACCATCGAGCGGGAGGCCAGCCTGGCCGGTGAGGCGGCCGCAAGGCTTGCGCGCCTGGGGTACACCGCGGTGCGGGTGCGCACCGGTGACGGAACCCTGGGCCTTCCCGAAGAGGCCCCGTTCCGAGGGATCGTGGTCACCGCAGGGGGCCCGCGGGTGCCGGGGACGCTGCGGGATCAGCTCGACCCCGGGGGAGGGGTCCTCGTCATCCCGGTGGGGGATCGGGGTTACCAGGAGCTCATCCGGGTGACCCGCAGGGGAGAGCGCTTCACCGAGGAGAATCTGGGTGGGTGCCGTTTCGTGCCCCTGCTGGGAGAAGAGGGATGGTGACGTGCGCCGCGCGCTGCTGGTGATCGATATGCTGGGTGACTTCGTGGCCGACGATGGCGCCCTGCGCGTCCCCGACGCCGCGGCGATCCTGCCCCGGGTCGTGGAGGAGGTGGCCGACGCCCGGCGGCGGGGAGAGCCGGTGGTGTACCTGTGCGATACCCACGCCCCCGACGACCCCGAGTTCCGCCGCATGGGTTGGCCCCCCCACGCCGTGAAGGGCACCGCCGGGGCCCAAGTCGTGGAACCCCTCGCCCCAGGCCCCTGCGATCCGGTGGTGGCCAAGACCACCTACTCGGGTTTCCACGGCTCCCGTCTCGATGAGGTGCTCCGGGAGCGGGCCATCGACACGGTCCGCCTGACGGGGTGCGTCACCAACATCTGCATCCTCTATACCGCTGCGGACGCGGCCATGCGGGGATACGACGTGGAGGTCGTGGAAGACGCCGTGGCCGGCCTTGACCCCCGGGACCACTCCTGGGCCCTGCGCCAGGCGGAGGGGGTTCTCGGGGCGCGGCTCGAGGGGCGGCGCCCGCCCGACCCGTCTTGACCCTCTTCTCCCGCCGCTGTTAGCATCCCGCCCTCCGTTCCGGCCCTGCCCGTGCCCGCGCCCGTGCCGTGGCCCCACCCGACCCGGGAGAGAGGCATGATTCCCGTCACGCAAGCCGTCGAGATCATTCTGCGGGACCTTCGGCCCCTGCCGCCCGAGAAGGTCTCGATCCTCGAAGCCCGGGGTCGGGTTCTGGCCGAGGACGTGCGCGCCCCTCGGGACCTCCCTCCGCGGGACAACTCGGCCATGGACGGCTATGCGTGTCGGGAGGGTAGTCTCGGGGATTCCGCCCGGCTCCGGGTGGTCGACGAGGTGCAGGCCGGATCCCAGCGCTGGGAGACCCTCGAACCCGGCGAGGCGGTGAAGATCATGACTGGGGCGCCGGTGCCCCCTGGGGCCGACCGGGTCGTCCCCGTGGAGGACACCGAGGCCGAGGGGGAGTGGGTCCGGATTCGGCGGATGCCCGACACCGGGGCAAACATCCGCCTCGCCGGGGAGGACGTGCGGGCCGGGGAACTCGTGTTGGCCCGCGGCACGGCGATCCGACCCGCCGAGGTCGGGATGCTCGCGAGCCTGGGCCGCTCCTTCGTCGCGGTGCACCAGCGTCCCCGGGTGGCCATCCTGGCCACCGGCGACGAGATCGTCGACCTGGACGCCCCAACGGACGGCGGCAAGATCTTCAACTCCAATTCCTATGGCGTGGCGGCCCAGGTGGCGGAGGCCGGCGGGGTGCCGGTGATCCTGGGGATCGGCCGGGACGACCCGGAAGGGCTCCGGGCCATGCTGGACAGGACGGCCGGTGCCGACGTGGTTGTCACCACCGGCGGGGTCTCCATGGGAGACTACGATTTCGTTCGCCCGGTGCTGGCCGCGTCGGGGGTCGAGCTGGTCTTCTGGCAGGTGGCGATGAGGCCTGGCAAGCCCGTGGTCTTCGGGACCCGGGGGCGAATCCCGATTTTTGGGCTCCCGGGCAACCCCGTGAGCGCGATGGTCGGCTTCGAGGAGTTCGTCCGGCCCGCGCTGCGGCGCCTCCAGGGGTACGCCCGGCTCTTTCGCCCGGTGTGCGAGGCGGTCCTCGGGGAGGAGGCGGGACCGGTCAAGGGCAAGACCGGGCGGGTGGAGTTCATCCGCTGCCGAGTGGAGCGAAAGGGCCGCGGGTTCCGGGTGGTGAGCATCAAGAAGCAGAGCTCCGGCGTCCTCAAGACCCTGGTCGAGGCCAACGCGCTCCTGGTGCTGCCGGAGGACTCCGAAGGCGCGGTTCCGGGCGAGCGGGTGTGGGTGCAGTTCTACGACCTGGCCTTCCTGGAGGGGGAAGGGCCGGGTTTGCCGGTCTCCGGGTAGCCCCGTGGTCGCCGTATACCTCGTCGCTGGACCCTCGGGGAGCGGAAAGACCACCCTCGTGGAGCGCCTCATCCCGGCCCTGGCCCTCCGGGGGGTGCCGGCGGCCACCGTGAAGCACCACCGGGGCCGGATTCGGGTCGACCGGGAGGGAAAGGACACCTGGCGTCACCGCCGGGCCGGCGCGCGGGCCACCTTCTTCGTCACCGAAGACGAGGTGGCCGCTTTCTTCGACAGGCCGCCGGGGCCGCCGGACCTCGACCGCCTCGCAAGGCTCTGTCCCCCCGAGGTGAGGCTCCTGCTGGTGGAGGGCTTCAAGGGGCTGGAGGGCTACCCGCGGATCGAGGTCGTTCGCCGGGGGGTGGAGAGGGCGGGCCCCTGGCCTCCCGACGTGCTCTGTGCCGCTACCGACCTCGAAGGCCTGGAAGCGCCCTTCCCGGTCCTCGGCCTCGACGACGTCGAGGGCATCGCGGAGCTGCTCCTGAGCCACTTGCAGTCGCATGCCGAGGCTCGGGCCGAGATCCCTCCTGCTCACTCCAGCCGATAGACGAACTGGGCGAAGAGGTGCAGGCGCTCGATCGTCCAGTTGCGGGGGAAGGGGGGCGCCAGTGCCCGGCGGACGGCCTCCGTGGCCTCCCGGTCCAGCAGGGGACTGCCCGAGCTCTCCACCACCAGTACGTCGTCCACGGTGCCTTCGGACGCCAGGGAGAAGCGCACGAGTACTTGCCCTCCCGCCCTCGCCGCCAGCATCGCCTCCCGCCAGCGCCAGGTCCGGTCGATCGAAGCCTGCACTTGACCCAGGTACCCCTTGTACCGGACGTCGGCGTCCTCCAGGGTGAGGGTGGCCTCCCGCTCCTCCCCTCCCGCGGGGTCCGGGGGCGGCGGGTGCTGTGTGTAGGGCCGAAGGTCGTCGGCCCGGGGAAGAAGGTCGGCAAGCCGCACGGGCGGGGATGTCTCGGGTTGGGGTGGCGGGAGGGCCTCGGGGAAGGGCGGAGGTTGCGTGGCGATGGGGTCCGCCGGGATGTCCGTGTGCGACACCTCGGGAGGCGGTTCCGGCAGGTGCTCCGCAGCGAGGCGAATGCGGCCTTGCGAACTGATG
>CAZYJP010000249.1:0-4239 GCA_964647795.1 uncultured Thermodesulfobacteriota bacterium | reverse complement strand
GAACTGCCCGAGGTGCGATCTCCGCGAGGGGAACGAGCACGAAGCCCCGTTCATGCATCCTGGGGTGGGGCACCTCCACCCCGGCCTCTTCCACCACCCGGTCGCCGTAGAGCAGCAGGTCCAGGTCCACGGTTCGGGGCCCCCACCGAGCCTCCCGGGTGCGGCCCAGGTCTTCCTCGATCTGCAGCAGCCCGGCCAGGAGCTCCTCGGGGCCGAGACCGGTCTCCACCTCCAACGCCCCGTTGACGAACTCGGGCTGGTCGGTCACGCCCACGGGGGCGGTTCGGTACAGGGACGACACCCGAACGATCCGGGTGGTCCCAAGCCTCCCCACGGCCCCCAGGGCCCGGCGAAGGTTCCCCTCCACATCACCCAGGTTGCCTCCGAACGCGATGTGGGCCCGGGTCATCGGGAAGGGAGTCCGTCACAGGCCCAGGAGATCTGTCATGCCGTAGAACCCCTTCGGCTGGGCCGGCAGCCATAGGGCCGCCCGGATCGCCCCGCGGGAGAACGTCTCCCGGCTGGAGGCGCGATGGGTGATCTCCACCCGCTCCCCGAGGCCCCCGAAGATCACGGTGTGATCCCCCACCACGTCCCCCGCCCGCACGGCATGCAGACCGATCTCCCGCGGCGTCCGCTCGCCCACGAGCCCCTCACGCCCGTGCACCGCGTCGACGGCCAGGTCTCGGCCCAGGGCCTGTGCCGCCGCCTCGGCCAGCGCCAGGGCCGTGCCCGAAGGGGCGTCCTTCTTGAAGCGGTGGTGGGTCTCCACGATCTCCACGTCGTAGCCGTCCCCCAGGAAGCGGGCCACCTCCGCCACCACCCGGAGGAGCACGTTCACGCCCACGCTCATGTTGGGTGCCTGGAACACGCGGGCCTCGGCGCCCCGGTGCCGGACGAGCTCGCGCTCCTGGGGGGTGAAGCCCGTGGATCCGATGACGATGGCCTTGCCGGCTCGGCACACGGCATCGAGGTGGTCCAGGGAGGCGGCGGCGCTGGTGAAGTCGACGACGACGTCGCCTCCGGGCAGTACCGAGGGGAGCGAGTCGGTGATCCGAACCCCCCCGGCTCCGACCCCGGCCACCTCACCGGCGTCCCGTCCGAGCTCTCCGTGGCCGGGGCGCTCCACCGCCCCCGCGAGGGTGATCCCCTCGGTTTCCCGGATCAGGCGGATCAGCTGAGCCCCCATCCTGCCGGCTGCGCCGGTGACCACTGCCCGAATCACGCGGCGTTTCCCAGGAGGCCGTAATCCCGCAGGACGGCCGCGAGCTTCTTCTCGTTCCCCTCCTGGATGCGGGAGAGGGGAAGGCGCATCTCCGGTCCGATCCGGCCCATCAGAGCGAGGGCCGTCTTGACCGGTATGGGGTTCGTCTCGAGGAACAGCGCCCGCGCAACGGGCATGGTCCGGAAGTGGTGCTCCCGTGCCCGAAGTAGATCCCCCGCCTCGAAAGCCGCCACCATGGCCGCCACGTCGGCCGGGACGACGTTCGACAGGACCGAGATGACCCCCTGGCCCCCCAGGCTCAGGAGCGGCAAGACCGTGAAGTCGTCTCCCGAGAGCACGGCGAGGCGGTCGCCGCACAGCTCGATCACGTCGCTCACCTGCTTGAGGTCCCCGGTCGCCTCCTTGATCCCCACCACCTCCGGCAGATCGGCCAACCGGGCCACGGTCTCGGGCAGCAGGTTGCATCCGGTTCGGCCCGGAACGTTGTAGAGCACCAGGGGGAACTTGGCCTCCTCGGCGACCGCCTTGTAGTGCCGGTAGAGCCCCTCCTGGGTGGGCTTGTTGTAGTAGGGGGTGATGAGCAGCGCCCCATCGGCGCCGGCCTCCTTGGCGTGGCGGGTGAGGCGCACGGCCTCGGCGGTGGCGTTGGAGCCGGTCCCGGCGATCACCGGCACCCGACCGCGGGCCTCGTCGACCGCGATGTCGATGACCCGGTTGTGTTCGCCGTGGCTCAACGTGGCCGACTCCCCCGTCGTCCCGCAAGGCACGATGCCCTGGACCCCCTGGCCGATCTGCCAGTCGATGAGCCGCCGGAAAGCATCCTCGTCCACCCGGCCGTCGCGAAACGGGGTGACCAGTGCCGTGATGGTGCCGCCGAACATCGTCTCCTCCTCGGGGGCGATCGTGCCGAAAGCGCGGCAAATCCTATCAACGGGGCCGGGTCAAGTCAAAAGCTGGAAAATCCGCCACTCCTGGACTATAAGAACGTCCATGGGCCCCGGGAACGAACGAGGGGAGGCCGCCAGACGGCCTCCCCTCGGGCACGGCCCTCCGGGTGGGCTCAGTCGCCCGCGCTCGGGCACGAAGCGCAGGCGGCCTTGGATCCACTGGCGCCGCAAGCGGGAACCGCGTCGGCCTTTGAGGCCTTTTCCGGCCCCTGGCCGGACTTGCGGCCGTAGTCGGTGGCATACCATCCAGAGCCCTTGAGCACGAACGAGCTCTGGGAGATGAGCTTCTCCACCGGCCCCTGGCACTTGGGGCAGGCGCGCAAGGGCCCATCCGTGAACTTCTGGGTGACCTCGAAATCGTCGTGGCAGCTGTGGCAGCGGTACTCGTAGATGGGCATGGTTCTCTCCTCCGTCGCATGGATCTCCCTTCCGCGGAAGGGACGGTCTTATATAACACCGGAGGCATCTTGAGGCAACCGGAACCTGGGGCCGGAATCCATTACCTCGTTTCAGGGCGAGTCCGGGGAGCCCCGGAGCACAGCCGCGTACCGCATCGATTCGATCACACAAGGGTGCGGAATGGGTGACCTCAGGCGCCCCGGCTCACTTCGCGGCATCTTCTCGAAACATCGCGGATTGCGCGGAGGAGCGCAGGGGTTTGTCGGACCCGCTCTTCCCACAGGCAATGAATCCAGGGGAGCGGAACGCAGCGCGGGCCCGGCGGTCCGCATCACCGGCGAGGGCGTCACCCTCTCCGGGGGCCTGATCAACCTGGTCCTGGTGCTGATCAAGGGTGCCGCGGGAGTCCTGGGCCAGAGCGCGGCACTGGTGGCCGACGCCCTCCACTCCCTCTCGGACCTGGCGAGCGACCTCGTCGTGCTCCTGGGGTACCGGGTGGGGCGAAAACCGGAAGACTCGACCCACCCCTACGGTCACGGCAAGGTGGAAACCCTCTCCACGGCGGCGGTGGGGGGGCTCCTCCTGGCCGTGGGGCTGGCCATGGGATCGGGAGCCGTGGGATCGCTGCTCTCCTCCGATCCGGTCCCCCTGCCGGGACGGGTGGCGCTCTGGGCGGCGTTAGCCTCTTTGCTCGCGAAGGAGTTCCTCTACCAATGGACCGCACGGGTGGCGCGAAGCGAGGACAGCCGCCTACTGCTTGCGAACGCCTGGCACCACCGCTCCGACGCCCTGTCCTCCGTAGCGGCCCTCGTCGGAGTGGCCGGCGCCCGCTGGGGGGCTCCCTGGATGGACCCGGCAGCCGCTCTGGTGGTCTGCCTTTTCGTCGTGAAGGTGGGGTGGGATCTCGGGTGGCAGGCGGTTCGGGAGCTCGTGGACACGGCTCCCGACCCGTCGCTCCTGGACCGCCTGGCGGCGGCGGTGTCCCGGGTAGAGGGGGTGAGGAGCCACCACGACCTCCGAGCGCGCCGCCTGGGAAAGGACGTTCTCGTAGATGTGGATATCGAGGTGGACCCGGAGCTGAGCGTAGTCCAGGGCCACGACCTGGCCCGGGCGGTGCGCCAGGCCCTGCTGCAGGGGGTCAAGGGGGTCCGGGACGCCATGGTGCACGTGGAGCCGGTAGGAGCCCGGGAGGGAGGGCGGTACTCCCCCTCCCACCGGCAAGACGTGGTCGGGGCCGCGGAGGAGGTGGCCCTCCGCACCAGGGGAGTGCTCGGCCTCCACGGGACCCGCGTCGTGCCCCTGGAGAACGGCTACCTGCTCAACATGGATATCGAGGTGGACCCAGCCCTCACCATCCGGGAAGCGCACGCCATCGCCCACCGGCTCAAGGCGTCGGTGCGGGCCCTCCCCGAGATCGCCGACGCCGTGGTCCACGTAGACGTGCACGGGGAGTGAGGGTTGGGTCCGTGAACGGTGACAGGAGCGGTGACCAGAGACCGGCACCCGGCCGCGTGTCGCGGGGTACGGTTCACTCCTGGCGCATCCGGAACCGCCGGTACTCCCAGAGCCGGGCCAGCACCCGGGCTGCCCGCTCCGGGGTCGGGAAGGCCAGGATCCTCCCGGCTCCCCCCTCGGCGTCCAAGAGCGTTCGGCCCGTCGGCTCGGGGA
>CAZYJP010000248.1:0-4243 GCA_964647795.1 uncultured Thermodesulfobacteriota bacterium | reverse complement strand
AGCTCGGCACTGACTTCGCGCCCCAGCCGGACAGCGATGTCGACAGTCGCCTGCACGTCGGCATGCGTCGTGTGGAAATTGACGATGCATGCCCTCAGCACATAACGGTTACCGACAACGGCATTCGACACGAAGGCCTCGCCGCCGTGCTGCAGGCGATCGAGAACGTGTCGATTGAGCGCATCGAGGTGGCGCCGCACCACCGTCTGCGCGGCGCGGTGGAGGTTCCGGGCCCGGGCGTAGTACCCGAGGCCCTCCCACGCCCCCAGCACCTCGCCCTCTCCCGCCGCGGCCAGGGCTTCCAGCGTCGGAAACCGGTCCAGCCAACGGTGGAAGTAGGGGACCACGGCGGCCACCCGGGTCTGCTGGAGCATGGCCTCCGAGACCCAGATCGCGTACGGGTCGCGGGTGCGCCGCCAGGGCAGGTCGCGCGCATGGGCACGGTACCACCGATGCAGGTCCGGCACCGACTCCCGCAGCGCCGCGAGTGCCTCCGGGGACAGGGCGAGCGCTTCCAGCGCGGCGTCCGTCACCGTCAGGGCATGCCCCCCAGGCGCCCCAGCCCGGAGCGGAAGAAGACGACGCCGAAATAGAGGAGAAGCACGGCGCACACCCCGATCAGCCCGCGGTAGATCCGGTCGGTGAGGATCCGCCGCCCGAAGTGCAGCACCGCGGCGACTCCGGAGAACCACACCAGGTCGGAGAGGATGTGGCCGGCGAAGAACGCGGTGGGCCCCTGCCAGCCCCCGCCGGCGGTCAGGCTCACGTAGGAGAGCCCCACCGTGGCCCACCAGAGGGTCCAGTAGGGGTTCGAGAGGCTGGTCGCGATCCCGCCGAGCACAGGCCCGCCGCCGCGGTTCGGCCCCGAGGTGTCGAGCGACAGACTCAGCGTCCGCACCCCTCGGAGCATGGTCCACGCCATCCAGAGCAGGATCAGTCCCCCCACGACCCCCACGGTGCCGAGGAAGAGGGGGCGAGACACGAACGCCCCGAGGCCGAGCACCAGCCCGACCACCAGGGCGAGCTCCAGGATGCCGTGGCCCAGCACGACCAGGGGCCCCGCCCAGAACCCGCGTCGTGCGGCTTCCCGGATGGTCACCGTGAGCATCGGCCCGGGCAGGATGGCCCCCGAGAAGCCGATGATGAACGAGCCGAGGAAGATGGAAGCGAGGCTTTGCAAGGCGTTCGGTTTCCCGGGAGGAGGGGGCGGGGGCGCGTCCCAGAAGATAGCACGGCTCCCCCTGCACGGTGCAGCCCCGAATCGAGGAACCCGATGGCTCCCTCGAGAAGCGCCGCAGGCTTCTTCTCATGTGGGAGCGGCCTCCCGGCCGCGACGTCGGCCGCTAGGCGGCCTCCAACTTCGGCCTTCTTGCCCGGCGGGTTGCGTTCGGGTACAAGAGGGGGGCATTCTGGAGAGCCCGCCCATGGAGACCTTTCACTTTCTCGGATACTGGCGCGACGCGGTCGACATCGCGCTGGCGGCGTTCATCTTCTGGGGCCTTCTGGTCTGGCTGCGGCGCACCCGGGCGTTCTTCGCGTTCCTCGGGCTCGCCATGCTGGCCGTGGTCTACCTCGTCGCCCGCCAGGTGCACTTCAATCTCACCGCCTGGATCTTCCAGGGGTTCTCGGCGGTGCTCCTGATCCTCATCGTGGTGGTCTTTCAGGAGGACCTCCGGCGCCTCCTCGAGCAGATCGGCGCCTGGGGGGCGGGGCGGCGGGGGCCCCTGGGGACCTCCGAGGGGGCCGGGATCCTGGTGCGCACGGTGTGGAGGATGGCCGAGGAGCGCACGGGGGCCCTCCTGGTGCTTCCCGGCCGGGAGCCCCTGGAACGCCACCTGGAGGGTGGGGTCCCCGTCGACGGGCACCTGAGCGAGCCCCTCCTGCTCAGCCTCTTCGACAACCACTCCCCCGGCCACGACGGGGCGGTGCTTCTCTCCGGGACCAGGTTGGCCCGGTTCGGGGTCCATCTGCCCCTGTCCACGAACCAGGGGGAGCTGGGACCCGGGGGAACCCGCCACGCCGCGGCGCTCGGGCTGGCGGAGCGCACCGATGCCCTCTGCGTGGTGGTGTCGGAGGAGCGGGGAGCGGTTTCCGTTGCCCGGGACGGCACCCTCCAACGGGTTCGGACACCCGAGGAGCTCACGGAAGCCTTGCGGGAGTTCAACGCGGCGATCGCGGACGTTCGCCCTGCCGGGGGCTGGAGGCGGTTCCTCGGCCCGGTCTGGCCCTACGGCGCCGTGGCCCTGACTCTGGCGGCGGGCCTGTGGTTCCTGCTCGTCCCCGGCTCGAGCACGGTCGAGACCGTGCGCCACGCCCAGGTGGTCGTGGAGAACCTCCCGGTGGGCTACGCCCTGGAGAGCGTGGAACCCGAGAGGGTCGCCGTCACGGTTTCCGGCCCGCGGGGGGCGGTCTATCTCGGGACGCCCGACGCGATCCAGGTCCGCATCGACGCCTTTCTCGCCCAGCTCGGGCGCCGCACGTTCCAGATCAGCCTCGATCACGTGGAACACCCCCCGGGGATCGAGGTGCGGGGGGTCTCCCCCTCCCAGGTGCGGATCTCCCTGGTGAGACCCGGTGAACCCGAGGAGCCCGAGGAGCCCGAGACGTCCGAGCAGCCCGGTGAACCGGAGCAGCCCGAGGAGCCCAAACAGCCCATTTGACGAACGGGGCTCCGGCGGGCGGGGGTTCGGGCTGAGGCGCCCCGGCCGCCGCGATCGACCGCCGTGATCGGCGCCTTGATCGGTTGACACCCCCGGCGGGCGCCCCTACACAGACCGCCCTGCCGGCCCCTCGCGATGCAGCGTCGGGCAGTTCGGCCTGCCTTCTGGTTCTCAATCGAAAGGGGTGGGAAGCGGAGTCGGCTTTCGCCGAAGTCGCGGCCGGGAGCCCGCTCCCACAGATGGTAGGGCGACTGATTCCACATGACATGACAGGAGGAACCACGTGGGCATTCTGAGCGGCGGCATCCGGCTGCGGCGGTACCAGGTGCTGGGGGAGGTCCCCGCGGGCTTTCGAGCCCCTTACGAAGAGGCGATCCAGAAGCACGCCTTCCAGGACTTCGTCGCCGGCGACGAGCGGGAGGAGGTGCTGGGGTGGGTCCCCCTCGACGACTGGTTCGACCCGGGTCTGCACCTGGACCGGTGGCTCATCGAGAACACGGTGAACCTGACCCTTCGCGTCGACACCAAGCGCATCCCCGCGCGGTTCCTCAAGCAGGAGTGCCGCAAGCTCCAGAGCGAGTGGAAGCTCCGCTCCGGGCGGGAGGACCTCACCCGGGCCGAGCGCGACGAGATCGAGACCATCGTCCGGCGGCGCCTGCTGGAGCGAGTGATCCCCGCGTGCCGGGGGACCGACTTCTCCTGGGACCTCGACCGCGGGCAGGTGCTCTTCTGGGGCACCGGCGAGCGCCTCAACGAGGCCTTCCGGTCGCTCTTCGAGAAGACCTTCGGCGTGAAGCTTCGCCCGCTGTTCCCCTATTTCCTGGCCCTGCGCGCCCTCGGGGAGGACGGCCAAGAGGTCGTCGACCGGGTCGTTCCGGCGATGTTCCGCCCCGAGGGAGGTGCGTGATGGACGTGCTCAAGAAACTCGACGAGAAGGCCTTCTGGGGCCACGAGTTCCTCACCTGGCTGTGGTTCCGTGCGGAGGAGGAGGGGGGGGATCTGTCCGTCGCCGGGATCGGGTCCGTGACCCTGTGGATCGAGGACCGGCTGGTCCTGGGCAGCCTCGAGACCGAGAGCAAGCAGAACATCCTCAAGGAGGGCGACGTCTCCAAGTCCGGCGAGGCGGCCACGGGCCTCCAGGTGGGCAAGAAGGTCCTGGAGGCCCGTTTCGGGCTCATCCGCGAGGACCGCGAGTACCGCTTCCTTCTCAAGGGCGACACCTTCGACCTCCAGGGAGTCGCCGTCCCCAAAGTCCTCTCCGAGGAGGGGGACGACTGGCACGCCACCGCCCTCGTGCGCCTCGGGCACGTCAACGAGTGCCTCGCCGTGGTCGACGCCCTCTTCGCCGAGTTCGCGGCCCTGCGCGTCTCGGCCGAGTGGACGGGGCGGGTGCTCCCGGCCATGAGCCGCTGGATCGAGGGGAAGGAAGGGGGCTGAGTCCCCGGAAGAGGCTAAAGGTCTCGGAGAATCCGTTAATTTTTCCTTGTCATCGTAATCAATCTCATGCAGGATCCTTGAAAAAGCGGCGGCAGGGCGGTTTTGGGGCGGTCTAGCAGGCTGCTGAAAAAGCAGCCTGCGTGCGT
>CAZYJP010000247.1:0-4244 GCA_964647795.1 uncultured Thermodesulfobacteriota bacterium | reverse complement strand
CCAGGGCCGCCATCCACGTGGGCAGGTTCCAGGCGGCGAGGAGCTCACCCCCGGCCTCGGCGTGGTCGCGACCGAACCGATGGATTTCCCTTTCGCGCAGGTCTTCTCCGCACGCGAACTCCTGCAGGTCCTTTCCGTACCCCTCCGGGTCTTCGGCGAGGAAGAGGATCTTCCCCACGTCGTGGAGGAGGCCTGCCAGGAAGAGGGCGTCGGGGTCGAGGCACACGACACGCGGGGGCAGGGTTCGGGCGAGGAAGCGGCAGCCTACAGCGCACAGGTACGAGTGCACCCAGATGTCCTCGGCCGCCGGCAGGCGCCGGCCGCGCCATGCACGGAGAAGGGACGAGCCGAGGGCGACGGCTTGCACCGTGACCTCCCCCAGCAGCACCACGGACCGCTGGAGCGTGTCCACCTTGCCCACGAAGCCGTAGTAGGCCGAGTTGGCAAGCCGGAGCAGTCGAGCCGAGAGGGCCGGGTCGGCCTCCACGGCGGCCACCACCGCGTCGGCCGCGTAGTCCTCGTCCGAATAGATGGCGAGAAGCCTTCCGACGACGATCGGAAGGGTCGGGATGGTACGTTCCGACGCAGCTCGGTCCGGCAGGGCGGCCATCAGTTTGCCCCGCCCGTCCCGGCCCGGGGGAGGTGGATGCGAAAGGTCGTGCCCACGCCGACGGCGCTGCGCACCTCGACCCGCGCACCCAGGTCGTCGAGAATCTGCTTGACGATGTACAGACCGAGGCCGGTGCCCTGCCCCCTGGGCTTGGTCGTGAAGAACGGGGTGAAGAGGCGGTCCTGGTAGTCGGGGTGGATGCCGGCGCCGTTGTCTCCGACCTCGACCCAGACATGGCCGTTGCCGTCATGCCCTGCGTCTACCTGGACGGCTCCGCAGAACCCTCCTTCACCGTTCAGGGCGGACCTTCGTACCTCCACCGCTTGGGCGGCATTGCGCAGCAGGTTGACGAAGACGTGGTGGAGTTGGCTCTCGCTGGCCCAGACCGTCGGGAGCTCGGGGTGGATGCACCGGCTCACCTGTACGTCGCGGGTCCGAAACTCGTGCTCCGAGAGCAGCGTCGCCTCGTCGAGCACCTTGCGCAGGTCCACGAAGCCCCGGGAGGCCGCCGAGGGGCGGGAGAAGTTGGCCAGGGCCTCGGCCAGCCGCTGAATCCTCTCGACGTTTCGGCCTACCAATTCCAGGTTTTGGCGATGGCCGCCGGAGTGGGGCGCCTCCCGGAGCAGGAGCTGAACGGCGAAGGAGATGCTCGACAGGGGGTTGTTGAGTTCATGGGCGATGCTGGCCGCCATTTCTCCCAGGCTCGCGAGCTTGTCCTTGTGGCGGATCTGCTCGTCGGAGAGCTTGAGCTGGCCGAGGCTCGACTCGAGCCGATCCACCAGCTTGCGGTTTTGTTCCCGGAGATAGCGGCGCTCTTCCGCGGCGGGAACCTTCTCCCTCTTGCCTCGGATGTACTCCTTCACCCGCTGGGGAAAGGAGTGGATGTCGATCGGCTTGGGGATGTAGCCGTCGCACCCGGCGGCGAGGGTCCGCTTCCGGTCGCCCTGGAGGGAGTTGACCGTGACGGCGATGATGGGAATGGCCTCGAAGCCCTCTGTGGCCTTGAGCTTGGTTGCGGCCTCGTAGCCGTCCATGCCGGGCATGTTGATGTCGAGGAGGATCAACTCCAGGCGATCCCGCTCCTGGATGGCCCGCTGGACGCCCTCGAAGCCGTCCTTGGCATGCAGAACGTGGAAACCCTCCTCGCGGAGAAGGCGCTCCACGAGGCGGTAGTTTGCGGGGTTGTCCTCAATGTAGAGGATTGTCCGGGTGGAATCCATCCCTTCCCCTCTTCCAACCCTCGGGGACCGGCGTGCGGGGCATTCTATGGAGAGCCAAAAATATTGTAAAGGGCAAAACAGGAGGGTCAGATGTTTGACAGAACGAAAGGGGGTGCGGCAACAGCGGCAGGCAACTTCGTTTTCGTTTGACTCCGTTCGTTGCCGATGCTTTTATAACCCCCCTTTCCGGGGCATGTAAAGAACGCAGGATGGAGGCGGTCATGGGCAAGGTGTATCGCATCGCTGTGGTTCCGGGGGACGGCACCGGTCCGGAGGTCGTCGAACAGGGGCTCAAGGTCCTGGATGCGGCAGCCGGCGTGTTCGGTTTCGAGACGGAGCGAAAGGTCTTCCCCTTCGGGGGGGATCACTACTTGAAGACGGGGGAAACCCTCTCTGACGCAGACATCGCAGAACTGCGCACCTACGATGCCATCCTGCTGGGGGCCATCGGCCACCCCGACGTCAAGCCGGGCATCCTGGAGCAGGGAATCCTCCTCCGGGCGCGGTTCGCCCTGGACCAGTACGTGAACCTGCGGCCGGTGAAGCTCTACGAGGGGGTGGAGTCGCCCCTGCGCGACAAGGGCCCGGAGCATATCGATTTCGTCGTGGTTCGGGAGAACAGCGAGGGGCTGTATGTGGGCTCGGGGGGCTTTCTGCGCAAGGGGACGCCCGACGAGGTGGCGATCCAGGAGTCGGTGAACACCCGGAAGGGCGTGGAGCGCTGCATCCGCTTCGCGTTCGAGTACTGCCGGAAGCGGAACCGACGGAAGAAGCTGACACTGGTGGGGAAGACCAACGTGCTCACCTACGCCTTCGACCTGTGGGAGCGGACCTTCAACGAAGTGGGACGGGAGTATCCGGATGTGGAGAGGGATTACGCCCACGTGGACGCCTGCTGCATGTGGATGGTCAAGAACCCGGAGTGGTTCGACGTGATCGTCACCGACAATATGTTCGGGGACATCATCACGGACCTGGGCGCCATGGTGCAGGGGGGCATGGGTGTAGCCGCCGGCGGCAACATCAATCCCGACGGGGTGAGCATGTTCGAGCCCATCGGCGGATCGGCTCCGAAGTACACCGGAAAGAACGTGATCAACCCCCTGGCCGCCATCGTTGCGACCGGAATGCTCCTCGAGCACGTGGGGGAGAAAGAAGCCGCCCGGTGCATCGAGGAGGCGGTGCAGTGGGCCACCTCCCAGAAGCTCCAGAGCCTGGCGGCAGGTCGCTTGGGTTACTCGACCAGTGAAGTCGGAGATCTGATCGTGGCCCACCTGCGCGGGGAGGCCGCCTGAGTCCGGTTCCCCCGGCCGCCCCCCAGTGTGCCGCGGCACCCCGTGCCGGTCAGAGGCGGAGCCGATTCTTGGACTTCGCCCTCTGGCGCGATGACGCGTAGACGTAACCGAGAACCCACCCGAGGAGGAGCACCACCACCCCCGAGAAGAACCAGTAGAAGGTCTCTCGGGCCTTGAGGCTCCGGTTCTCGGTCCGCAGCGTCTCCAACTCCGTCTGCGCCCCTTCCTGGGCGCTCTGGAGGGTGGCGGCCCGTTCCCTCAGGGCCACCACGTCCTGGGAAGTCGCCTTCCAGACATCGAATTCTTTTTCCACCTCTTCCAGTCTGGCCTGCAGACGCCTCGCCTCAGCCCCCACCCGGTCCCGCTCCGTTTGTACCCCGTCCAGGGCGCCCTTCTGCTGGGCCGCCTCCGAACGAAGCGTCTCCAATTCCCGAAGGGCAGCTTGGAGTCGCGGACCCTTGGGCGCTTCGGGGGTGAGGAAGCGGGCCAGGATCCAGCCCTCCTCCCCGGCCGGGGTGCGCACCCGCGCCCAGCCTTCCTGTTCCTCCAGCCGCTCGACCGGAGTTCCGCTGGGCAGCATCCGGATGATTCGGTAGGCCAGGGTCGGTCCGGAGCGCAGGTCGACCTCCAACTGGTCTGTGACGAAGAGGCGGCCCGACGCCCCTCCCGCCAGAGTGACGACGAGCAGGAGGGCGGACAGGGCAATGCGGAGTGAGGGCATGGGAGTCTCCTGTTTGGGGATGTGTCTGGATACAACACGAGCGGCTGAGCGTCAAGGCGCTACCGACAGGCGCGCGGGACCCTCCCGAGCAGACCCTAATACTACAGCGAGAGTTGCGTCAAAGGCGGGCGGGGGGCCTTCCCGGAGAGCGGGCAGGCGGCCGTGGAACGATCCTTTGGGGGCGCCGAAGGACCGTAGGGCCGATTGAAACCGTTCCGCGAACTTATACTTCGCGTCGGGATCCTGCCCGCCGGAGGGAAGGCTCCGCGCCCGACGCACGCAAAGACCCGATCGCTCGTTGTAGTACTGAGGAGGCCCCGCCTCAGACCGTCGAGGCGGGGGGCGGGCGGGGCCGGGGAGCCTTGGAGCGCAGCCCCGTACCGCCTCGACCGACCCGC
>CAZYJP010000246.1:0-4269 GCA_964647795.1 uncultured Thermodesulfobacteriota bacterium | reverse complement strand
GCGGGGACTCCCCTTCGAATCGCCGCGGATTGCGGGGCGGAGCGGAGGGGCTCCCGGCCCCGGGCACATGTCGTGGCGGTGGATCCTGGGCGAGAGGCTGACTTGCATCCGAGCCCTTCGGAGGGTATAAGCCTTCGCCCTCCGGCGGTTTTCCCCTCGCCGAGAACCCGCGCACATCGCCCAATCCCCAGGAGGAACCCGTGGCACACCAGTACATTTACGTGATGAAGGGCCTGTCCAAGGTGTACCCCCCCAACCGGGAGGTCCTCAAGGACATCTGGCTCTCTTTCTTCCCCGGGGCGAAGATCGGCGTCCTGGGCCTCAACGGCTCGGGGAAATCGACCCTGCTCCGGATCATGGCCGGCCTCGAGACCGACTTCCACGGGGAGGCCTGGCCAGCTGAGGGGACCCGGGTCGGGTTCCTGTCTCAGGAACCCGAGCTCGACCCCAACAAGACCGTGGCCGAGATCGTCGACGAGGGCGTCGCCAAGACCCGGTCGCTCCTGCGACAGTTCGACGAGATCAACGCCCGCTTCGCCGAGCCCATGGAGCCCGACGAGATGGAGAAGCTCCTGGCCGAGCAGGGCCGGGTGCAGGACGCTATCGACGCGGCTGGGGCCTGGGACCTGGACCGGACCCTCGAGATCGCCATGGACGCCCTGCGGCTGCCCCCCCCCGAAGCCAACGTGGCCACCCTCTCCGGCGGCGAACGCCGCCGCGTGGCCCTGTGCCGCCTCCTCTTGCAGCAGCCGGATCTGCTGCTCCTGGACGAGCCCACCAACCACCTCGACGCCGAGTCGGTGGCCTGGCTGGAACATCACCTGGCCCAGTACCCGGGCACGGTGGTGGCCGTGACCCACGACCGCTACTTCCTCGACAACGTGGCCGGCTGGATCCTGGAGCTCGACCGGGGTCGCGGCATCCCCTGGGAGGGGAACTACTCCTCCTGGCTGGAGCAGAAGGAGAAGCGGCTGGCCCAGGAGGAGAAGCAGGCCACCTCCCGTCAGAAGACCCTCGAGCGGGAGCTCGAGTGGATCCGCATGGCCCCCCGCGCCCGCCACGCCAAAGGCCAGGCCCGCATCAATTCGTACGAGAGGCTGCTCCAGGCCGACACCCAGGGCAAGGTGGAGGCCGGTGCGATCGTGATCCCGCCGGGCCCGCGACTGGGGGATCTGGTGGTGGAAGCCGACCGGGTGAGCAAGGCCTACGGCGACCGGCTCCTCTTCGAGGACCTGACCTTCCGGCTGCCCAAGGGGGGCATCGTCGGGGTCATCGGGCCCAACGGCGCCGGCAAGACCACCCTGCTGCGGCTCCTCACCGGCCAGGAGGCGCCCGACGCGGGCTCCCTCCGGATCGGGGAGACCGTGTCGATGGCCTATGTGGATCAGAGCCGCGACGCCCTGGTCGGCGAGAGGACCGTGTGGGAGGAGATCACCGGCAAGGCGGACTTCATCGAGCTCGGCAAGCGCAAGGTGCCCTCGCGCGCCTACGTGGCAGCCTTCAACTTCAAGAGCGCAGACCAGCAAAAGCGCGTCGGCGACCTCTCCGGGGGCGAGCGCAACCGGGTGCACCTCGCCAAGCTCCTCAAGAGCGGGGCCAACCTGATCCTCCTGGACGAGCCCACCAACGACCTGGACGTGGACACCCTCCGGTCCCTGGAGGAGGCGCTCCTGGAGTTCGCCGGCTGCGCTGTGGTGGTCTCCCACGACCGCTGGTTCCTGGACCGGATCGCCACCCACATGCTCGCGTTCGAAGGAGACAGTCGGGCCGTGTGGTTCGAGGGCAATTACCAGGAGTACGAGGCCGACCGGAGGCGGCGCCTGGGCGCCGAGGCAGACCAGCCCCACCGCATCCGGTACCGGAAGCTCGTGCGCTGAGCTCCCAGGGGGCGGAAGACCGCCTGTCCCCGGACGCTCCATTCCCCCGGGCCCCCTCCTTCTCGCACTTGCAGCAATTCGGGGGTATGCTGGACGGGAGTCGGGCCGGCGGCGGTTGCCGCCCCGAGAGACCGGGAGGTGGAGCCATGAGCGGCGCCTACGAGCACGAGAGCACCCGGACCATCGACCGCCTGGCGCACGTCTGGCTGGGCCGGGTCACCCTGGGCATGTCCCCGGCGTCGCTGCTCCTCGCCTACTCCGACTGGGCGCTCCATTTCGGCTTCAATCCGGGGAAACACGCGGAGCTCGTGCGCAACGCCGCGGAAAAGTCTTTTCGCTTCGGCGTGTACGCCCTGCAGGCCGCCGCCAACCCGGAGACTCCGCCCTTCATCGATCCCCTTCCCCAGGACCGCCGCTTCCGGGACCCCGGGTGGAGGGCGTGGCCCTTCAACGTGGTCCACCAGGGTTTCCTCCTGACCGAGCAGTGGTGGCACTACGCCACGACCGGGGTGCGAGGGGTCTCGCGCCGCCACGAAAACATGGTCTCCTTCTCCGCCCGGCAGGTGCTGGACATGTGCGCCCCCTCCAATTTCCCCTGGACCAATCCCGAGGTACTGCGGACAGCGTGGGAGAGCGGCGGGGCGAGCGTGGTGCAGGGGGTGGCCAACTGGGCCGAAGATCAGGTCCGGGCGCTGGCTGGCGACGCGCCCGTGGGAGCGGAGGCCTACCAGGTGGGCAGGAACCTGGCCGTGACGCCCGGCAAGGTGGTGTACCGGAATCGCCTCATCGAGCTCCTGCAGTATGAGCCGGCGACGAAGACGGTACAGGCGGAACCGGTGCTGATCGTGCCGGCATGGATCATGAAATACTACATCCTGGACCTCTCCCCGGAGAACTCCCTGATCCGGTACCTGGTGGGCCGCGGCCACACCGTCTTCACCATCTCCTGGAAGAATCCCGGCCCCGAGGATCGGGACCTCGGCCTGGACGACTACCGGACCCTGGGCATCGAAGCGGCCCTCGAGGAGGTGCGCCGCGTCGCGCCGGAGAGGAAGGTCCACGGGGTCGGGTACTGCCTGGGGGGCACCCTCCTGGCCATGGCGGCGGCCGCCATGGCCAGGGACGGGGACGACCGCCTGTGCTCCCTCACACTGCTCGCCGCCCAGACCGACTTCACCGAGGCGGGGGAGATCATGCTCTTCATCGACGAGAGCCAGGTCACCTTCCTCGAGGATGTCATGTGGGACACCGGGTGCCTGGACAATCGGCAGATGGCCGGGGCGTTCCAGCTGCTGCGGTCCAACGACCTCATCTGGTCCCGGATGGTGCACGACTACCTCCTGGGCGGCCGCACCCCCATGAACGACCTCATGGCGTGGAACGCCGACGCCACCCGGATGCCCTACCGGATGCACGCCGAGTACCTGCGCCGCCTCTTCCTGAACAACGAGCTCTTCGAGGGGCACTACAAGGTGGGAGACCGGCCGGTGGCCCTGAGCGACATCCGCGCCCCGATCTTCCTGGTGGGCACCGAGACCGACCACGTGGCCCCATGGCGCTCCGTGTACAAGCTGCACATGCCGGCCGACACCAACGTCACCTTCGTGCTCACCAGCGGCGGGCACAACGCGGGGATCGTGAGCGAGCCCGGTCACCGGGGGCGGTCCTTCCGGTGCGCGAGCCGGAGGGAGGGCGACACCTACCTGGATCCGGAGACTTGGCGCCAGCGCACACCGATGCAGGAGGGCTCCTGGTGGCCGGTCTGGGCACGCTGGCTCGACGAGCACTCCAGCGGCCCCGTCACACCGCCCCCCCTGGGACAGCCGGGCTCTCCCCTCCTCGGGAACGCGCCCGGGACGTACGTGCAAATGAAGTAGCTCACGACGAGAGAAGGGCGACAGCTACCGCAGTTCGAGGTGCTCCCGGATCAGCCGGGGCGCAACCTGGGCGCCCGTGATGACGTACCGGCCCTGCCGGATCTGCGCTACGATCTCCTCCACCATGTCTTCGCGGATGTCCGGGGCCTGGAGGGCCAGGGCGCGGGCGCGCTGCACCTCGTAGCTGTGCCCGGAGAAATGAACCTGGTCGGCGGCGCCGGACGCACGGGCGCAGGAGACCTTCGTCCTCAAGTACGCGACCTCGCTCGGCGAGGACAGCGCCTATTATAAGGGCGCGGTGGAGCTCGCCGAGGCGGCCGAGGAGCTCAGCGGCGGCCGGCTGAAGATCGAGATTTTCGCCAACGCGCAGCTCGGCACCGATCGCGACATGATCGAAGGCATGCAGCTCGGCTCGATCGATCTCGCCAGCCCCTCGACCGGCGCGATGGGAGCCGTCGTGCCGGCCGCGACGGTGCTCGACCTCCCCTACATCTTCGACGATTACGACCACGCCC
>CAZYJP010000245.1:0-4292 GCA_964647795.1 uncultured Thermodesulfobacteriota bacterium | reverse complement strand
CGGCCTCGAGAAACCCCTCAGCCTCCAGGGGTGCCCGCTCTGCAGGACCACCCCCGCAGCTTCTCTTCCCCCTGACCCGAGTCGATCAGGGTGCTGAAAACCCCCTCCCTGGGTTTTTCAGCTACGGGTTGACTCGCCCCGTCCCGGGGCTCGCCCTCCGGGCGCGCCGACGGCGCGTCCGATTCCCCTGTCCTGGGGAATCGTCTCGGGGACGGCCCCTTCGAACCCTCACGAATCACTGCGCTTTTCAAGCTCCGTGATTCGGCGCCCCATCCGTGGGGCGGGCTAGGACGTGGTGGGGTGAGGGGCGGGGGGCGAGGGCGACTCCGCTTCGCGCGATGCAAGATTACGATTGCCGGCGGTCGCCGCGCTCCGTTCCGCTGCCGTCGCCCCCGCCCGTCTTTGGGGGAGTGGAGAGCGGCAAGGCCGGTTCTCGAGGGGCAACCCCGCCGGGCGGGTGCTCCGAACCCCTGGCCCCCCCCGGAGCGGGATCGTACAATGAGGCCTCTGTGGAAACGGGGGCAAGAGACAAGCGAGGAGAGACCATGGCACGACGTTTCCTGATGACCGGCCTCGGGACCGCCCTGGCGGTGGTGCTGCTCCTGGCGGCCGCCGCGGCCGCCGAGGGGAAGATCGGGGTGGTGGACCTGCAGCGCTGCCTCAACGAGTCCAAGATGGGCAAGAAGTACAAGGCGGAATTCACGGCCGAGGCTGAGAAGATGAAGGCCGAGTTGGAGAGGGAGGAGGCGGCCCTGAAGGTCCTGCGGGAGGAGCTGGAGAAGCAGGCCATGATCCTCTCCGAGACCGCTCGTGGGGAGAGGGAGCGCTCCTACCGGGAGCGGGTGGACGCCTTCAAGGAGAGATTCCAACAGAGCCAGCAAGTGCTCCAGCGTCGAGACCAGGAGCTCACGCGCCGGATCCTCGTGGACCTCCAGGGGGTGATCCGCGAGCTGGGAGAGACCGGCGGCTACACGCTTATCGTGGAGAGGGGTGAGAGCGGGGTGCTGTACGCCCCCGACCGGGCCGACATCACCGGGGAGGTGGTCCGCCGCTACGACGAGAGCGCGGGTGGGGAATAGGGCCGTGGCCTCGATCTACACTCTGGCCGAGCTCGCCGGGCGTCTGGGGGTGGAACTCTGCGGCGACCCGGGGGAGACGGTGCATGCGGTGGCCACCATCGAGGACGCGGGGCCCGGGCAGGTCACGTTTCTGGCCAACCCGAAGTACCGGTCGCTTCTCGAGAGCACGCGTGCCTCCGCCGTGATCGTCTCGGCTCAGGATCGGATCCCGGGGCGCAACTGCCTGGTGAGCCCCAACCCGTACCTGTCCTTCGCCCGGGTGGTGGGGCTGCTGTACCCTCCGGCACGCCAGGAACCCGGCGTGGCCCCCGGGGCGCACGTGCATCCGGAAGCCCTTCTGGCCCAAGGGGTCGCGGCCCTGCCGGGTTGCTACGTGGGGGCCGGGGCCCGGATCGGGGAGGACACGGTCCTCCACCCCGGGGTCTACGTAGGAACCGATGTCCAGATCGGCCGGGAGTGCCTGCTCCACGCCAACGCCGTGGTGCGGGAGGGGTGTCGGCTGGGCGATCGGATCATCCTCCAACCCGGAGCGATCGTCGGCTCCGACGGCTTCGGCTACGCCCGGGACGGGGCGCGGCAGGTCAAGATCCCCCACGTCGGCATCGTGGTCCTCGAGGATGACGTGGAGGTCGGCGCCGGCACCACCATCGACCGGGCGGCATTGGGGGAGACCCGTGTGGGACGGGGGACCAAGATCGACAACCTGGTCCAGATCGGGCACAACGTCCGCGTCGGGGAAGACTGCCTCCTGGTGGCCCAGGTGGGGGTGAGCGGCTCCACGCGGGTGGGAGATCGGGTGATCCTGGCCGGACAGGTGGGTGTGGTGGGCCACGTGAGAATCGGGGACGGAGCGATCGTGGGCGCGCAGTCCGGCGTTCCCGCCGACCTTCCCGCTGGGGCGGTGGTCTCGGGAAGCCCCGCGTTCGAGCACCCGGAATGGCTCAAGGCCCAGGCGGTGGTGCGCCGGCTCCCGAAGCTCCGGCAGACCGTGCAGAAACTGGAGCAGCGCGTGCGGGACCTGGAGGAGCACCTCGCATCGAAGGAGACCCCATGACGGCGGTGACCGACATCCAGTCGATCCTCTCATGTCTGCCTCACCGCTACCCGTTGCTGCTCGTGGATCGGGTGCTGGAGTTGGAGAAGGGAGCGCGCATCCACGCCCTCAAGAACGTCACGGTGAACGAGCCCTTCTTCCCCGGCCACTTCCCGGGGCAGCCCGTGATGCCCGGGGTGCTCATCGTCGAAGCCCTGGCCCAGGCGGGGGGCATCTTGGCCCTTCGCACCACCGGGGAGTGTATCGAGGGCAAGCTCATGCTCTTCCGATCGATCGACCGGGCCAAGTTTCGAAAACCCGTGACCCCGGGCGACCAGCTGCACCTGCACGTGCGGGTGGCCAAGCAGAGGCAGGGCTTCTGGTCCTTCACCGCAGAGGCCCGGGTGGGCGGGGAGGTCGTGACCGAGGCGGAGCTCTCGGCCGCCATCTTGGATAGGGAAGCGTAATGGGGCTAGGGGCTGGGACCAACGAACAACTGACAATGGACCAACGATGATCGATCCCAGAGCAGTGATTCAGGCCGGCGCGGATTTGGAGGAGGGAGTGGAGGTGGGCCCGTTCGCGGTGATCGGGCCCCACGCGCGCCTGGGCAAGGGGACCACCGTGGGCTCCCATGCGGTCGTGGACGGGCACACCACCGTCGGCGCGGGCTGCCGGATCTTTCCCTTCGCCTCGGTGGGGATGGTTCCCCAGGACCTCAAGTACCGGGGAGAGCCTACGCTGCTCGAGGTGGGAGACCGCACGGTCGTGCGAGAGTTCGCCACGGTGAACATCGGAACGGAGGGAGGCGGCGGGATCACCCGGGTAGGTTCCGAGTGTCTGCTGATGGCCTACAGCCACGTGGCGCACGACTGCCTCCTGGGGAATCGGGTCATCCTGGCCAATGCGGCGACCCTGGCGGGCCACGTGACCGTGGAGGACTTCGCCGGCATCGGGGGGTTGACGGCCGTCCACCAGTTCGTTCGCATCGGCGAGCACGCCTATGTGGGAGGGTGCTCGGCCATCGTGATGGACGTGCCGCCCTACTGCACCGCCTCGGGCAATCGGGCCAAGCTCTTCGGTCTCAACCTCGAGGGTCTGAAGCGCCGGGGGTTCGACAAGGAAACCCTCGAGGGTCTTCGCCGGACCTACCGCCGGGTCTTCCAGTCGAAGGAGACACTGGCCATATGCCTGGAGAAGGCTCGTCAGGGAGCAGATTACGCCAACCCCCAGGTCCGCCGCTTCGTGGACTTCATCGCCCATTCGGAGCGGGGAGTGACGCGCTGACATGGGGCGGATCGCAATCATCGCTGGGGCGGGGGAGTTTCCGGTGCTGATGGCCCGGGAGTTTCGCCGTCTGGGAGTGGAAACCGTGGCCATCGCCTTCGAGGAGGAGGCGGATCCGGCCATCGAGGCCGAGGCCCATCGCACCTACTGGCAGCCCGTGGGACGGGTGGGCAAGCTGCTCAGGCTCCTGAAAAAGGAGAACATCGAGCGGGCCGTGTTCGCCGGAAAGGTGCACAAGACCCGGATCTTCAAGGACTTCCGGCCCGACATCAAGGCCCTCACCCTGCTCTGGGGCCTCAAGGACCGCAAGGACGATACCATCATGCTCAAGGTTGCCGAGATGTTGGCCGCCGAGGGGGTGGAGCTGTTGCCCCAGACTTCCCACATGGAAGCCTACCTGCCCGGGCCCCAGGTCTTCACCGCCCGGGAACCGACCGAGGAGGAGGCCCAGGACGTGGAGTTCGGCGCCTCGGTCGCCCGGGAGCTCGGCCGTCTGGACATCGGGCAGACCGTGGTGGTCAAGCGCGGTGCCGTCCTGGCCGTGGAGGCGATCGAGGGGACCGATCAGGCCATACGCAGGGGGGGCAGCCTCGGCGGGGCCGGTGCCGTCGTCGTCAAGGTTGCCAAGCCGGACCAGGACCCGCGCTTCGACGTGCCGGCCGTGGGCATCGACACCGTCATGGCGTGCCTCGATGCCGGGGTGCGGACCCTGGCCATCGAGGGTGGGAGAACCTTCTTTTTCCAGCGAGAGGAGACCGTCGCACTGGCCGACCGCAACGGGATGGCGATCCTGGCCTTCTGAGATGCCCACCCTCGCCCTGGTGGCCGGCGAGGCCTCGGGAGATATCCACGCCGCGAACCTGGTGCGCTCCCTCGGCCGGTTGCGCCCCGGG
>CAZYJP010000244.1:3175-4312 GCA_964647795.1 uncultured Thermodesulfobacteriota bacterium | reverse complement strand
CTTCACCGGCACCGGGCGGCGGCGGCCCGAGGCGTCGGGCGCACCCAGCTCCATCCGGACGCACTCGATCGCCGTGACCTTCCCGTTCTCGCCGATGACCCGCACGGGGGCCACCAGGAGCTCCATCCGCACCCCCTCGTCCAAGGCTTCTTCGATCTCCTCGGGGGAGGCGGGCATCTCGGCCCGGCCGCGGCGGTAGAGGCAGACCACCTCCTTGGAGCCGGTCCTGAGTGCGGTGCGCACCGCGTCCATGGCCACGTTGCCCCCGCCGATCACGGCCACCCGGTCGCCCAGGAAGACCTTCTCCCCGAGGTTCACCCGCTTGAGATAGTCCACCCCGTGGACCACCCCTTCCAGCTCTTCCCCGGGCACGTCGAGCTTGGCGCTCTTCTGGGCACCCACGGCCACGAACACGGCGTCGTAGTCCCGCCGGAGATCCGCGAAGGCTACGTCCTTCCCCACCGCGGTATTCAGGCGGATGTCGACCCCCAGGTCACGGATCACCTGGATCTCGGCGCCCAGCACGTCCCGGGGCAGCCGGTACTCAGGGATGCCGGCCCACATCCAACCGCCAGCCACGGGCAGGGCCTCGAAGACTGTGACGCCGTAGCCCTCGGCCGCGAGGTAGTACGCAGCCGTGAGTCCTCCGGGCCCGGCGCCGATGATCGCCACCTTCTTCCCTTTGCCCTCCTTCACCTCGGGCACGCAGCGGGTCTCGGCCTTCAGGTCGAGGTCGGCCACGAAGCGCTTGAGGTGCATGATGTCGATGGGCTCGTCCACCTCGGCCCGCTTGCACGCCCCCTCGCAGGGGTGGTTGCAGACGCGGCCGCAGACCGACGGGAAGGGGTTCTCCTGCTTGATCAACTTCAGCGCCTCGGCGTACTTGCCCTGGGCGATCAGGGCCACGTACCCCTGGACGCTGATGTGGGTGGGGCACGCTGCCTTGCAGGGCGAGGTGCCCCGCTTCTCGATGGCGAACGCAGCCGGGATCGCCTGGGGGAAGTGCCGGTAGGCTGCGGTGCGCTCCGAGAGCCCCCCGTTGAACTCGTCGGGGCGGGGCACCGGGCAGACCTTGGCGCAGTCGCCGCACCCGGTGCACTTGTCGAGGTCGATGAACCGGGGCGCCTGAGCGAGCTT
>CAZYJP010000244.1:0-3165 GCA_964647795.1 uncultured Thermodesulfobacteriota bacterium | reverse complement strand
GGCCGACCCCTCGACCGTCTCGACCGTCGCCTGGGTGAGGATCTCCACGTTCGGGTGGCGGCCCACCTCGACGAGCTTCGGCGAGAGGATGCACGCCGAGCAGTCATTGGTGGGGAAGGTCTTGTCCAACTGGGCCATGACCCCGCCGATGGAGATCCCCTTCTCCACCAGGTAGACCTTCATCCCGGAGTTCGCGAGGTCCAGGGACGCCTGGATCCCGGCGATCCCCGAGCCCACCACCATCACGGCGCCCACGTTTTGCCCATTGGTCGACACGGATCGGTCCCTCGACGCTGGCGTGCGCCCGGGCGATTCCCCGGAAGCACGTGAAACTTGCCACAAGCCAGGCCCAACTGGGCGCCCCGAGGGGACGCTCGGCCGAAGCCCCGCGCACAGGTCCGCCTTTGTACGACTTTTCACGGGGCGAAGTCAATACCCCGGGACGGCCTCCAGCTCCGACTTGGACGTGCGAGGCGGGGAACGGATGGGGTATCCGCCGGCTACCGGCGCCCCCTCAGAGGAGCCGGGACCAGGTGCCGTAGAAGGCCTCGCCGATGCGGTGCACGGCCGAAAGGTGCTCCTGCACGCCGGCCAGGATCGCCCCCGCGGTCACGCCGGCCTCCCGCAACTCCCCCGCCTCCGGATCAAGTGCAGGTCCGGCTTGCAGTGACCCCGGAGGTCCGGCACAACAGGGAACACCCGCTTCTGTGGCTCGTGAACCTTCGGATTGTGCACGAACCCTCCGAGGCCGGGCGGTTTCCCTACCAGATCGACCTCCTCGCCGTCGGGCTCTTCCGGCTGGACCCCGCCGGGCCGGAAGCCGAACAGCAGCGGCTCGTCTATGACCGGAAGCGCGGCGGGTCTCCTTCGGGAGCATTGCGACTGGCCGGCCGCTTCGATTTCAAATGGCCGACATGCAACCTTGCAATTGGCCGAACTGAAAGATTACGATCGGCCGTGATGAACGCGCCCCCACTCTATCCCCGCTTAGTCGAACCCCGCCTCGTCGAGGCGTTGGCCGACACACCCGTGGTCCTAATCCACGGGCCGCGCCAGAGCGGAAAGACCACCCTGGCGAGGACGGCCGGCGCCCCGCGCGGCTACACCTACTTCACGTTCGACGACGACGTCAGCCTTGCCGCGGCCCAGGCCGATCCGGTGGGATTCGTTGCCGACCTTCCCGGGCCGGCGATCCTGGACGAGGTGCAGCGGGCACCGGCACTGTTCACGACGATCAAAGCCGCGGTGGACCGGGACCGCACCCCGGGGCGGTTTCTGCTTACCGGGTCGGCCAATGTACTGCTCGTGCCCACCCTCGCCGATTCCCTGGCCGGCCGGATGGAGATCCTCCGCCTCCACCCGTTGGCCCAGTGTGAGCTTTCCGAGGTCACCTCGCGGTTTCTCGATGTGCTCTTCGGCGCCGGCTTCCCGACCTGCACGTCCCAGCGCCTGGGCATAATCCTCGCCGAGCGGATCGTATGCGGGGGCTATCCGGCCGCGCTCGCCCGCGCCGTTCCCCGCCGGCGTACCGTCTGGTACCGCGACTACCTCGAAACTCTGGTCCAGCGCGACGTACGCGACCTGGCGCGCATCGGTTCTCTCGACACGCTTCCTCGCCTGCTGACGCTGGCGGCAGGTCAAACGGCGCGGTTGCTCAACGTGAGCGATTTGGCGAGCCCGTTTCAGCTGAGCCGCCCCACGATTCGCGACTACATCACCTTGCTCGCGCGCGTGTTCCTGCTGGAGGAACTTCCTCCCTGGCACAGCAACCGCTTGAGCCGCCTGATCAAGACGCCCAAGCTGCACGTCACCGATACCGGTCTCGCGTGCGCGCTCCTTGGCTTCGATGCCTCGGCGCTTTGGGAAGACCGCGCGGTCCTGGGCCAGATGTTGGAGACCTTCGTGTATCAGGAGCTGCGCCGTCAGGCGAGCTGGCACGAAGACGAGCTGCGGTTCTTCCACTTCCGCGACAAGGACGGCGTGGAGGTGGATGTGGTCTTGGAGCGCGGTGCCCGAGAGCTCGCGGGGATCGAAGTGAAAGCCGCCGCCACCGTAACGGCGGCAGACTTCCGCGGGCTCCGCAAACTCAAGGCCCTGGCAGGCGAGCGCTTCGTGGCCGGTGTGATTTTGTACGACGGAGAGACGACGGCGCGCTTCGGGGAAGGCCTCTACGCCGTCCCGATCCGCACCCTTTGGGAGACGACATGAGCCAGCGTTTCGAGAAACTGAAGGACCTGATCTACGTGAACGGCGACAATAATCTGGAAAACCTGAAGGCCCCCGACGACACCTGGAAGGTGCGCCTCATCGAGGAAGACTTCCACCGGCTGATGTTCGACGTGGAGGGGGTGTGATGGCACGGCCCATCGCCTCCAACGCGCTCTACCGCGAGATTCGCGTGGTGTTGGCTGCAGCCCGTGCAACCGCCTACCGGGCCGTCAACACGGCAATGGTTTAGGCGTACTGGCACGTCGGGCGGCTGATCGTGGAGCACGAGCAGGGGGATAGGCGCCGAGCGGCCTACGGGGAGGCACTGCTCGACGCCCTGTCCAAACAACTGACAGAAGACCTAGGGCGCGGTGTCGACGTCTCGAACCTGCCAAGATGCGCCAGTTCTACCGGATGTTCGAGATTCGAGACGCACCGCGTCTCGAATCTACACCGGCCACCCCAGGCAAGGGCTTTGCCGATCCGAAGATCGGGTTTCACGAGACCATCAAGGAGATCGAAGCGCGACTCGGCGATCCTGCCGTCTCGCTGGCGTCGTTCATCGCGTCGAACACTCCATCGCACGAGATGCGGAAGCAGTGGGGCGTCGACAAAGCAGCGATGGCCGCGCGACACATCCTGTTCCAGGAAGAGGACAAAGACACCTACGTGCGGAATCTGCTCGAGACGATCGCGTCCTGAACGGCTGGGTAGAGAGGGTTCTCCGAAGGACGACCGCCATGACCAACCCCTACTGCCAAGCCCTCGGCATCTCCGTGCCCGACCTCGCCGCCGTGAAGGACCACGCCGAGGCGAACACGTTTAGCCTCCTGATCGTCGCGCTCCTGGAACGCGGGGAGGCGATGACGCTTCCGGAGGTGGCCCGCCGGTTCGCGGAGGTGGGCGTGGCGCCGGAGCCCCGGGCGCTCGCCTCGCTCCAGCGCTGTCGGCCCGCCC
>CAZYJP010000243.1:3806-4315 GCA_964647795.1 uncultured Thermodesulfobacteriota bacterium | reverse complement strand
GCCTCGCCCGGGGGCCGCACGTCCCGGGCCGCGGCGACCCAGAGAGACCACGCCTGCCCGCCCTCGGCCCGCGTCTGGCCCTCGGGCATGGGGATGGCGCCGGGGGCCAGGACCACGGACTTCGAGGCGCAGCCCCCCGCGAGGAGCAGAAGGAGAAACGGCAGACCGAACCACACCGCCCTGACATTCATGAAGACCTCCTGGGAGCAAGGGGTAGCGCCATCCTACCGCAGGAGCCCCCGGGTGAGAAGTCGAGGTCCCCGCTTCTTCACCCTGGGACTTCCGGCTTGTCCTGGCAGTCTCTCCCGACAACGTCGCGCTGCAGACGGCCGAATCCCCGCACGGGCGGCCCTTTTGACCGGTCCCCGGCGCTCCCGTACAATCCGTTCTTCAGGGAGGGCCCATGGATCGACGCCGTTTCGAGCAGCTGGCCGAGGAGGCCTTCGATGCCCTGCCCGAGGAGCTCCTCGGGTACGGAGTAGCGATTCTTGTGCACGTTGACGAAGCCC
>CAZYJP010000243.1:0-3796 GCA_964647795.1 uncultured Thermodesulfobacteriota bacterium | reverse complement strand
TCCTCGGGTACGTGGACAACGTCGTCTTCCTGGTGGAGGACTGGCCGGACGCCGAGATCGTGCAGGACATGGGGATCGAGAGCCGCGAGGGCCTGCTGGGGCTCTACCAGGGGGTGTCCCTCGCGGAGCGGAGCGTGACGACCGGCGGGTCCCTCCCCGACCAGATCCTCCTCTACCAGAGGCCCATCGAGCACTGGGCCCGGGAGGACGGGCTGGACGTCTACGACGTCATTTACGACACGCTCCTCCACGAGATCGGCCACCACTTCGGCCTGGACGAGGACGACCTGGCGCGGCTGGAGGGGTGGGAACCCGAGGAGGAGTGACCCTCAAGACAGCCGGTGCTTGAAGTCCTGGTACCCGAACCGCCGCACCACGGTCAGCTCGCCGGTCTCGGGCTCGTAGGTGCAGATGGCCGGGAGCTGCACGCCGTTGAAGGCGGTGTTCTTGACCATGGTGTAGTGGGCCTGGTCGAGGAAGGCCAGCCGGCCGCCGATCGCGAGCGGCTCCTCGAAGGACCAGTCGCCGATCACGTCGCCCGCCAGGCACGAGGGGCCGGCCAGGCGGTAGGTGTGGGGCTGCTCCCCGGGGGCGAAGCCCCGGTGGAGCGGCGGGCGGTAGGGCATCTCGAGGACGTCGGGCATGTGGCACGCGACCGAGACGTCGAGGATGGCGATGAGTCCGCTGTTTTCGATGAGGTCCAACACCTCCCCCACCAGGATCCCCGAGCCCAGGACCACCGCCTCCCCGGGCTCCAGATAGACGTCGACGCCGTACTTCTCCCGGAAGTGCCGCACCAGGGCCACGAGCCCCTCCACGTCGTACCCCTCCCGGGTGATGTGGTGCCCGCCCCCCAGGTTGAGCCACTTCATCCGGGGCAGAAACTCCCCGAACTTCTCCTCGAAGGCCCGCGCCGTGCGCTCCAGCGGCTCGAAGAGCTGCTCGCACAGGGTGTGGAAGTGCAGGCCCTCCACCCCCTCCAGGGACCGGCCTTCGAATGCCGCCCGCGGGATGCCCAGCCGCGACCGCGGCGCGCAGGGGTCGTAAAGCGGGGTGTGCCCCTCCGAGTGCTCGGGGTTGACCCGCAACCCCACGGAGATGCGCCCATCCCGGGCGGCGGGCTCCCAGAGGGGTCGGAACCGCTCCAGTTGGCCGAAGGAGTTGAAGACGAGGTGGTCCGAGGTGTCGAGGAGCTCGGCCACGTCGCCCTCCTTGAGCCCCGCCGCGAAGCTGTGTACCTCGCGCCCGAGCTCCTCCCGCCCCAGCCGCGCCTCCCAGGGGGAGCTCGCGCACACCCCGTGAAGGGTCCGGCGGATCAGCCCGAACGTGCTCCACATGGAGAACCCCTTGAGCGCCAGGAGGATCTTGGCTCCGCTCTTCTGCTGCACCCGGTCGAGCACCGCCAGGTTCTCCCGCAGCACCCCCAGGTCCACCACGTAGGCCGGCGAGGGCGCCAGCTCCAGGATTCGGTCGACTTGCAGTTGGCTCATCCGTCCCACCTCGCGAGGAGCGGCCGTGCCCGCTGTGAAACGATGCAACCCTATCAGGGTGCTGAAAACCCCCTCCCTGTGTTTTTCAGCTACGGGTTTTCGGGGACGGCCCCTTCGAACCCTCAAGAATCACTATGCTTTTCAAGCGTCGCGATTCGGCGCCCCATCCATGGGACGCAGGCAGGCTGCTTTTTCAGCAGCCTGCTATACCTCAGCGGCTTGCGGTCCTCAAGGCCCGGGATGACGCGCCCGGGATGACCCGCTCCGCCTTCGGGAGACGCGGAGGAGCCCCCAGAATCCACACCTCCTGCCCTGCCCGCGAGACCGGTGGCGGATCTCCGGGGACACGGATTTCTTGCAAACCGTCACCCGGCTGGTTACCTTGCCGCCCCGGCAACCGGCGCCCACCCTCTACCGGAGAGACGCACCATGTCTGCGGAAAAACTCCCCTTCAAGACCGAGGTCCAGAAGCTCCTCGACCTCATGATCCACTCCCTCTACTCCCACAAGGAGATCTTCCTGCGGGAGCTCGTCTCCAACGCCTCGGACGCCCTCGACAAGGCGCGCTACCAGGCCCTCACCGACGAGAAGCTCGGCGAGGGCGGCGAGTGGAAGATTCAGCTCGTCCCCGACCCGGTCGCCGGCACCCTCACGGTGCGCGACAACGGCATCGGGATGAGCCGGGAGGAGGTCGTCGAGGCCCTGGGCACCATCGCCCACTCCGGGACCAAGGAGTTCCTGAACCTCCTGGAGAGCCGGGGCGTCAAGGACAACCCGGAGCTCATCGGCCAGTTCGGCGTGGGGTTCTACTCCGCCTTCATGGTGGCCCGGGAGGTCACGGTGCTCACCCGGCAGGCGGGCGCCGAGCCCACCGATGCCGTGAAGTGGCAGTCCGCCGCCGACGGCACCTTCACGGTGGAGGAGGCGGTCAAGGAGTCGCGGGGGACGGACGTGGTCCTGACGCTCAAGGAGGAGGAGCGGGGCTACCTGGACGAGTGGGAGCTCCGGAAGATCGTCAAGCAGTACTCGGACTTCATCGAGTACCCGATCGTGATGGAGGTGACCCGAAAGAAGCCCGGCACGGTGGACCCGAAGCAGATGGTCGAGGTGACCGAGGAGGAGACGCTCAACTCCCGCAAGGCCCTGTGGCTCAAGCCCAAGGCCGAGGTCACCCCCGAGGAGTACCGGGAGCTCTACCACCACGTCTCCCACGACCTCGGCGAGCCGGCCAAGGTGATCCACTACCGCGGCGAGGGGACCACCGAGTTCTCGGCGCTCCTGTACCTGCCGAAGGTCGCGCCCTGGAACCTCTTCTACAAGGACTACAAGGTCGGCCCGATGCTCTATGTGCGCCGGGTGCAGATCATGGACCACTGCGAGGACCTCGTCCCGCCGTACCTCCGGTTCGTCAAGGGGGTGGTGGAGTCGGCCGACCTCCCGCTCAACGTCTCCCGGGAGATCCTGCAGAAGAACAAGATGGTCGAGGTCATCCGGAAGAGCGTCACCAAGAAGGTCCTCGAGGGTCTGGCCGAGATGAAGGCCGAGGAGCCGGAGGCCTACCGGGACTTCTACCGGCAGTTCGGGCGGATCCTGAAGGAGGGGCTCCACTTCGACCGCGAGCGCCGGGAGGCGGTGGCCGACCTCCTCCTCTTCGAGTCCACCGCGGTCGAGGACGGGAAGACCACCACCCTGGCGGAGTACGTCGAGCGCATGCCCGAGGGGCAGAACGAGATCTACTACGTCACCGGGGCGTCCCGGGGCGAGGCCGCTGCGTCCCCCTACCTCGAAGCCTTCCGCGCCCGGGGCACCGAGGTGCTGATCATGACCGACCAGATCGACGACCTCCTCGTCTCCGAGCTCGGCTCCTACCGGGAGAAGCCCTTCCACTCGGCCCTCAAGGGTGACCTGGAGCTCGGCGCCGACGCCGCGGTCAAGGAGGAGGGGAAAAAGACCTATGGGAAGCTCCTCGAGCTCATGAAGGGCCGCCTCGCGGACGAGGTGGCGGAGGTGCGGGTCTCGGGCCGGCTCGTCGACTCGGCCGTGTGCCTGGTGACCGCCGAGGGCGATCCCGACCCCCAGATGGAGACGATGCTCAAGGCCTTGGGTCAGGACGTGCCCCGCCGCCGGCGGGCCCTCGAGGTGAACCCGGACCACGACCTCATCCGCCGCATGCAGGCGCGCTTCGAGGTGGAGCCGGGAGATCCCCTCCTGGGGGAGTACACCGACCTCCTCTACGACCAGGCGCTGCTCCTGGAGGGCGGCCGGCCCCGGGACCCCGTGGCCTTCGCCCGCTCGGTGGCGCGCCT